>CAZBGF010000049.1:0-8901 GCA_964491255.1 uncultured Verrucomicrobiota bacterium | reverse complement strand
ATGGCGTTCAGTGCTTTCCGAACTTCTTCTAATTTTCTTCTGGCTTCATCCACCGTCTTTCCCGCCGGCGGCGTCACGCTGGTTATATGCAGAATACCCAGCTTCCTCAAGGCTTCAAGCGTGGCATCCTTTTCTGATGCCATGCAAAGCAGAGTTAACTTTTTCATTTTGACAATCATGATGATATCATTTCGCGGCTTGCGATTTATTCTTCGCTGTTTTCGCCCTGACCACGGCAGCTGTATCCTGATCGCCAAGGAAAATGCGAATGATTCGGATATTTTCGATGCTCTCCGGAATTTTGACTTTTTCAAACAAGTTAACACGCTGTGTGGTGATAAGCAGCTCTTCACTCAGTAAGCGATACTGCTCAGCAAAAATAGACTGCTCAACGCGCAAACGGATAAGCTGTTCCAGGGTGTCCAGGCCACTATCGAGCCAAACGGGCGCCTCAAAAAAATCAATAGCCGCTCTTTCCATAACCACATCATCGAAAACAGGGATTTCGACGCTGGCAATATTGTTGATATGCTGTTTGATTTCCTTAAACTTAAGATATTTTTTTAAATCTATGTCTTCGGCGAATAAACGAACCCAGGGTTTCAAATCGTTCAACACGGCTATCTCCTCCGCCTTTTTTTTCTTCATAGCCGCATCAGCCTGACGAACTACCAACTGAAGCTGCTGCCTCTTGAGCTCAAGCGTCGGAAGAAAACGTTGAAAACGACTCAATGCATCCCGCTGTGTTTTCAACTCGTTTTTTGTGTATTTGATTTTGGCCATTGCCGTGTGTCAACACCTGTCATCACCTGAAATTTGCACGTATGAGAAGGAGGACAGGCATTCTTGCCTGTCTGATCGGCCAAGAATGACCGATCTCCTTAAAGTTATCGCTCCTGTGATCTAAATTCTTGTCTGTAACCATTAAACTGTCTGGGTTGTTGCAGGCGCCTTTACGTCTTCGTCCTTTTTGTCTGCTTCTTTGTCTGACTTCTGACCCGGCCAAAATTCATCAGTCAATGATGTATGAATACCTGTTTCTGCCGGCTCAAAACAATCAGCAAGAATTTTCCAGCCAAGATCCAAGCCCGATTCCAATGAAATGTTCACATTCAAATTCATTAATTCATTTTCAAATCGCACGCCATACTTCAGCAATTTTTTATCCCACTCGCTCATTCGAAAACCCATGGACTGCTTTTCCAATGTCTCTTTGTACGACGCATATAACTGGATCATTGAATTCATTAACGTTCGATGGTCTTTTCGCGTATCCTTGTTGACAAGCTGTTTCAAACGGCTCAGGGAGCCAAATGGCTCAATTTTTCCATTGCGCAGATAAAACTGGCCTTCAGTAATGTATCCGGTGTTATCGGGAATAGGATGAGTCACATCATCGCCAGGCATCGTAGTCGCGGACAATATCGTGATAGAGCCAGCTCCTTCAAAGTCAACAGCCTTTTCATATCGTGCAGCCAACTGACTATACAAATCCCCGGGATAACCGCGGTTGGAAGGAATCTGATCCATGGTAATAGCAATTTCCTTCAGGGAATCAGCAAAATTAGTCATATCCGTAAGCAGGACAAGAATGCGTTTTCCCTGTAAAGCAAATTGTTCCGCAACTGCTAAACTGATATCCGGAACCATCTGGCATTCTACGGTCGGGTCAGCAGCCGTATGAATAAAAAGAATTGAGCGTGAAAGCGCCCCGTTTTTTTCCAGGGTATCACGGAAATATAAATAATCATCATACTTGAGACCAAGCCCGCCGAGAATGATAATGTCAACCTCTGCTTGAAGCGCAATTCGGGCCAACAACGGGTTGTAGGGTTCGCCAGCCACTGAAAACACCGGTAGCTTTTGCGATTCCACAAGTGTATTGAATATATCAATCATCGGAATACCAGTTCGAATCATATGGCTTGGAATGATACGTTTGGCGGGATTCACGGATGGACCGCCTATGGGAATTGGATTTTCTGTAATAGCCGGACCATTATCCCGTGGTTCGCCCGTTCCAGTGAAACACCGGCCCAGAAGAGAGTCGGAAAACGAGGTGGTCATGGGGTGACCAAGGAAATAAACCTCCGCATCAGTGGAAATCCCGCGTGCTCCGGCAAACACCTGAAGTGAGACCATATCCCCCTGAAGACGAATCACCTGCGCCAGAGATTTTCCCCCGCGAGAGGCAACCTCGGCAAGTTCTTTGTAACTGATGCCCTCGGCCTTAACGGTTATTACATTACCGATAATCTGATCAATTCGATGGTAAACTCTACGCATGATTTTCCTTTGTCACATCTGGATAAACAATGGAGTTTGAATCTATTATTTTGCTGATCATGTTTTCTATTTTTTTCTGTGTAGACTTGAATTCGTCGGTTTTCATCTTAATTCGATTCCAATCTTTAGTCAGCTGGCCCAGCCCCTGAAAAAATTTCCGGGCTTCGTTTTTATCCTTGAATTTCGTATTAGCTCCCAGGATTTTCGCCAATACATTGAAGACATATTTTTGACGTTCCTCCGTCGTGGCTCCATCAACTTCATCATAGGCATCCTGCTGGAGAAACACGGCGTCAAGATATTCGGATTTCAGGTAAACCACAAAATCATTTAACGGAGTTCCTTCTTCTCCCACAACTTTCATCATTTGACTCACATCATTGCCATCACGGAATATTTTCCGGGCCAACTGAAGATTGTCTTCAGATATAATGCTTTGGTATTTACTCCAACTCTCAATGGGGTTGATGGCCGGATAACGCCTGGCATCAGAGCGTTCTCTGGAAAGACCATGAAACGCTCCGACAACTTTTAACGTTGCTTGTGTAACCGGCTCTTCAAAATTACCGCCAGCCGGACTGACCGTACCGCCGATGGTAATAGAACCTATCGTATCATCATTCAGTCTGACGATTCCAGCACGCTCGTAAAAAGCAGCAATGACCGATTCCAAATAAGCCGGAAACGCTTCTTCCCCGGGAATTTCTTCAAGCCGGCCTGACATTTCTCGCAGCGCCTGCGCCCAGCGCGACGTAGAATCTGCAAGAAGCAGAATATTCAGTCCCATTTCCCTGTAATATTCTGCCAGCGTAACAGCAGTATATACCGAAGCTTCACGCGCGGCCACCGGCATGGAACTTGTGTTGCAGATAATAATGGTACGATCCATGAGTTTCTTACCAGTGCGCGGATCCGTCAGTTTCGGAAATTCACGAAGTGTTTCGACGACCTCCCCTGCTCGCTCACCGCAAGCCGCAATAACAACCACGTCAACATCCGCATGACGGCTCGTTAATTGCTGAAGTACAGTTTTACCAGCGCCAAACGGCCCGGGAATACAATACGTGCCACCTCTCGCAACGGGAAAAAATGAATCAATGATCCTGATTTTCGTGATCAACGATTCCGCGGGTTTCAAACGCTCAGCGTAACACGTTATCGGAATCTTAACAGGCCACTTCTGAATCATGGTAACATCCAGGGTTTCCCTGCCATTCTTCAATTTCGCGATCACATGTTCAATCGTGTAATCTCCCGAAGAAACGACTTTTTCAACATTGTACACACCGCGAAAATTAAAGGGGACCATGATCCGATGAGTAAACAACCCCTCTGGAACAGTACCCAGTGTATCACCCGCTTTTACAGTATCGCCTTTCTTAGCTACCGGTGTAAACGTCCACTTAATATCTCGTGGAAGCGCCTTGAGATATGTTCCCCTTTGCAGGAAAAAACCGCACTTCTCGGCCAATGCAGGGAGCGGATTCTGCAAACCATCAAAAACCTGAGTCAGCAGGCCTGGCCCGAGTTCAACAGCCAATAATTCGCCGGAGAATTCAACCTTGTCCCCGACTTTCAGGCCCATGGTATCCTCATAAACCTGCATATCCGCCATGTTCTTGCGTATTCGGATCACCTCCGCCTTCAATCTGCGATCTTGCAATACAGCAAAAGCCACTTCATTCTGAATGACCGGCTCTTCAAACTCGACAGTCAGCATATTCCCGTTGATCCCAACAATTTTTCCATCTTTATTCATGATCATCTTCCGTTAAAACCTGTTTAACAAACGTTTGTACAACAGCTTCACCCTTTTCTTCTTTCAGTTCACTCCATCGTTTAACCAGTTTGAATTTCAACGCGTAAGCAAAAACCGCAGATATACCAAAGGGCTCAAATAAAGCCAAATCCTCAATAGTTTTCCAACGAAACCGATCCAGAGCTAATTCGCGTTCCAGCGGATTCGGCTGATTCATGGCCTCAGGCACGAATTTTTCCGTATAAGAATCAAAACTTTCAGTATCCTTTAAAAATGGCTCCGCATCCACATTTGTCTTTGCCGCGCGACTCCGAGCGATAGCATTCCGCAATTCGATCTCACCCTGTAACCACTTTTGAATAAAAGGATGGTCGGCCTTCTCCGGTTCTTCATCAAGAATATAGCGGATAGCCGTGGTGTCCAGGTCAACGGACGATTCCTCACACGTTTCGAGAAATTCTTCGCTGAGCATAGGAAGTTTCTCGTCCAATATCAGCGTCGGTAAACTCGCTATTAAAAAGTAATGATTCACTGACAGCCCCTCAAGAAAATTCTCTTTTTGGACACAGATGAGCGCCACGTCGGCGACAGAGTGGCTACTTGCCACGGAATGGCGACGCGGCAGATTATAAGCCCCGAACGTTCGGGGTGCGTGTATCCATGGAAATCTACGTTTTGTTAACTTGTTTCTCTGCCACGCGGTGTACAATTTCCGCGATTTTGGGACGCACTAATGCGGACAAACTGTCTGCAATGGCTTCCTGCGTAAAATCATGATAAACATGACCATCCTTAAAAGAAATTTTGAACCCTTTGATAATATGATCATCCGAACGAATTTCCACTTCTTTACCAAGCGCTTCTTTGCATTTCGCCATGTAAAGTTTTTTCAGCTTCTCCTGATCATCCGGACTGACCAACACATCAATACGGCTTTCCGTCATCCCGTGCTCCGCATACGCTTTCACTATGGTGACGATCATTTTCATCATTCCTTCGGGTGAAAGACTTGCATCCATTGACTGAGAAATAATATCCTTCACAATTTTTTCGATACCATTGCCAACCGCGATTAGAACGTCCCGGGCAGCCTGTTGCAGTGTTTTAATACTGCGCTCAGTATACACCTGACTATCGGATTGCGCTTTTTTCAATACGGCCTGACCATTTTCCTTTGCCGCTTTCACCAGCTCAACTGCCTGGGCATTGGCTTTTGTTATGATTTCCGCAGCTTCCGATTGCGCCTTGTCAACACCTTCCTGCTGAATCCGATCTATAAGACTCTGAAGTTCGTCAGCCATAATGCAACTCTCTTTCCTGGAATAAATCTTTGAAGTACTTGAAGGCTCTTTTCCACTGCCCATGATTCCCGCCTTCGGTCAATATAAAATATAAGCATATCTTAAACTCGACGATGAGCAAGAAAAAGATTCGATTTTTTCTTGCTTATTTCAAGCGCATAATGCTAATTTGATTTTCTTAGTCATTTTTTTGTCGATATGTAAAAGTTGTTTATACAGCGATTTTTACTAAAAAGCAGTTTGCAAGACGTCTTGCGGTAAAGCCGTGAAAACGGATATTAGTTTTTTTTGGCTGGAAATGAACGGGCTGTTTCCAGATGCAGAAGTGGAAAATATTCATAATGCCCTTAACTCTATACACGTAAAAGATATGGAAAAAAAGACAACACAGACAAGTAAAAGTCATCCTGATATCGATTTGGATCAATTCAGCGGTGATAAACGGGCCATGATGTCCAAAATGTATGAAGAAACAATGGAGCATTTCAAAGAAGGCTCCATTGTCAAAGGAACAATCTTGGATATCCGTAATAACGAAGTGCTCGTGGATATTGGATATAAATCAGAAGGACTGATCAGCGGCGAGGAATTCCAGAATTTATCCGACTTAAAACCAGGTGATGAAACCGACGTCATGCTGGAACAAATTGAAGATGATGAAGGATGTGTAGTTCTTAGCAAGCAGAAAGCCGAACAGCAGCTCACATGGGATAACGTGCTGTCGTCAACTGAGGAAGGCAGTACGATTGAAGGCGTAATCAAAAGCCGGATCAAAGGCGGATTGATTGTGGATATCAACGGAGTTCAAGGATTTCTGCCAGGCTCTCAAATTGATATAGTTCCTGTTCGGAATCTTGATGACTATATGAATAAATCCTTTGAGTTCAAAATCATGAAAATTGACCAAAGTCGGCGAAATGTTGTCCTTTCCCGACGCGAACTCATTGAACATCGACGGCGTGATAAGAAAAAACAGCTTCTCAATGACATACAGGTAAAGCAAATACGTGCAGGAACGGTGAAAAACATTACTGATTTTGGTGCTTTTATCGATCTTGGCGGGCTTGATGGACTCCTTCATATCACGGATATGAGCTGGGGACGAGTCAGCCATCCATCGAAACTCCTGAAAGTCGGCGACACGACTGAGGTCGTGATTCTGGATGTTGATTTTGAAAAAGAGCGCGTCTCGCTCGGACTCAAACAAAAAACACCCAACCCATGGGACAACATTGAAGAAAAACACCCTGTAAACAGCCGTATTCATGGAAAAGTTGTGAATTTGGTGCCCTATGGCGCTTTTGTCGAAATTGAAGAAGGAGTCGAGGGACTTGTGCATGTCTCGGAAATTTCATGGATTCAACGCGTGGTTCGCGCTTCTGACGTGCTTTCTATTGGTGATGAAGTTGACGCCGTAGTGTTAAGTGTCAATCGAGCCGATCAGAAAATATCGCTGGGTATCCGCCAGACCGAACCCAATCCCTGGGATCATATTGGCGAACGTTATCCTGTCGGCTCCCGCATAACCGGCGTAATCAGGAACTTCACCTCTTATGGCGCTTTTGTTGAATTGGAAAAAGGCATTGATGGAATGATTCATGTCTCGGATATGTCCTGGACAAGAAAAATCAACCATCCATCCGAGATCCTGAAAAAAGGGAATTCGGTTGAGGTTATAATTCTTGAAATAGATGCGGCAAAGCAGCGTGTCAGTCTCGGTCTGAAACAGGCCCAGACCGACCCGTGGACGACTATCGCTTCCAGATTTAAGGTGGGGCAAATCGTCGAGGGCAATGTCACAAAGCTTTCTTCATTCGGCGCTTTTATCGAGCTCGAAGCGGGAATCGACGGCTTGATTCATATTTCCCAGTTCAGCGAAGAACATGCTGAAAAAGCTAGTGATGTCCTCAAAATCGGCCAAAATGTCAAGGCACGAGTAATAAAAATTGACCCCATTGAGCGAAGAATCGGATTAAGTATAAAAGCCGTCAACCTTCCGGATGAAGAGTTCATCGTTAAAGAAAATATGCTGGCTGGTCTAAAACCGGGCGAAGACTTGGTAGACCTGTCTGGTGCGTTTGACGAAGCCTTTGGAACTACCAGCGGGGGTCAGGAGTGGCGACCTGGTGAGAGTCAAAAAAAATCCGAACCAGATGAGAAGAACAATGAAAAAGGAGATAAATCGTCAGCTTGATATAATGACTGCAAGAACCGTTGACCTGGTTTCACGGGAAGACTTGCGGGATAAAATTCAGCTGTCGTTGAAAACTCATCATCCACTCCGTGTCAAATACGGCGCTGATCCTTCCGCGCCGGATATTCACCTCGGCCATGTTGTAAACTTGAATAAACTTCGCGAATTTCAAGAGCTGGGGCACACGGTTGTCTTTATCATCGGCGATTTTACGGGTATGATCGGAGACCCGTCAGGACGTTCCGAAACCCGTAAACCGTTGTCGCGGGACGCAATCATCGAGAATGCACGAACATATCAGGATCAGGTATTCCGCATTCTTGACCCAGACCGGACGGAGATTCGGTTCAACTCCGAGTGGTATTCAGGTCAGTCCTTTGAAGATATGCTCAAACTGTCATCCCATATCACGGTCGCGCAGATGCTGGCTCGTGATGATTTTCAAAAACGCTTTGCGCATAATCAGCCGATTTCATTGGTCGAGTTTCTATACCCGCTTATCCAGGGTTACGACTCTGTCATGATTGATGCCGATATCGAAATAGGGGGCACCGACCAGCTTTTCAATCTTCTCATAGGCAGGGATATTCAAAAGGCATTTAGCAAGAAACCGCAGGCTGTAATGACTTTTCCTCTGCTTGAAGGCCTGGATGGTATCAGGAAAATGAGTAAAAACCTGGATAATTACATAGGAATCACAGAAGCACCTCGGGAGATGTTTGGAAAAATAATGTCCATTCATGACGATTTGATGTGGCGTTATTATTTTCTGGTCCTTTGCAAAACTGATTCTGAGATTCAGGCTTTGCGCCAGTCTGTACAGCAAGGCAAACAACACCCGCGCAATGTTAAAGACACACTCGCCCGGCAAATAGTGGCCATGTTTCACGGCGCTGACTCTGCTAAAACAGCATCAGAAGAATTTAAACGCATGTTCTCCGAACATGAAAAACCTGACGTGATCCAGACTTTGACCATTCCAATGACCCAACGAAAGAACGGAAAATTGTGGATTGTATCGCTCCTGGTCTCTGCCAAACTAGCTGACAGTAAAACATCCGCCCGCCGCTTGATCCAGCAGGGAGCAGTACGCATCAATGATAAAAAGATGTCTGACATTCAGGCAGAACTTGATATTCCGGATGGATGCGTCATTCAGGTCGGCAAACGTGGTTTTGTCCGAATCATGTCATCATGATTGAATAACGTTTCAGCATAGGGCAGGATTTGCACTCAGGCAGGCACAAAGGCACAAAGTCGTAGAAATACGATCCGAATGCAGAACACAATATATCCAAATACCGTTTTGAAAACGCCTTAAACAAGGATTTTGTAGGCCGCCCCATACATACGGGTCGGCG
>CAZBGF010000048.1:0-8995 GCA_964491255.1 uncultured Verrucomicrobiota bacterium | reverse complement strand
TACGAAAAGGGTATTGCACGCGAAACATACAGAAAGACACAAGAAATTTAACCGCTGATAACGCTGATGAGCGCGGATATAAAGAAAGATTTTTCATTTTTCTGTCAATTATTTTCCGAATTCTTAATCTTTATCAGCGAAAATCCGCGTAATCCGCGGTTAAAAGGCTTTTCGTATAACATCTATCTAGTGTGGGATTCGCTAAAATGAGCACATTCTTACAAAACACATCCATATCACACAACCCCGATTCTTTTAATGGTATTCTGCTGGTTGACAAACCATCCGGCCCGACATCCCATGATATCGTGGATGAAATTCGACGGCATTTCCGGTTTAAAAAAGTGGGCCATGCTGGAACGCTCGATCCTCAGGCTACAGGCTTGTTAACCATTATGATCGGGCGCGGCACCAAGCTGGCCAACGTTCTCATGACGAGCGATAAAATATATGAAGGAACTCTACGGCTTGGCATCACAACAAATACACAAGACGCAGCCGGCACTATTCTTCATGAGGCTGATTTCAGCCATGTGACACGCGACGCATTTGAGATGGAAATGAAAAAATGGAGAGGAGACATCTTTCAAACGCCGCCAATGGTCTCCGCCGTCAAGAAAAACGGGGTGCCCCTTTACAAACTGGCGCGCAAAGGTATAACCGTGGAACGGAAACCCAAGCTGATTCATATCTATGAATTCAAACTGCTTGATTTCACACTGCCGCGGGCGTCTTTCTATTTTCATTGTTCTAAAGGTGTATATGTTAGAACGCTATGTGCGGATATTGGTGAAGCGCTTGGATGCGGCGCTCATCTGGAATCGTTACGCCGCACTCGCGGTGGAGACTTCTCAGTTCAAAACGCAACGACAATAGATGAAATCCTGCGTCTCGATCTTCAGCAGCTCTACAATATCTTCATTCCTCTGCATCGAATCAACCTGACATCGGGATGCTTGCTATGAAGGTAATTCACCTTCTTGACATCCTGCGAAATGAACATTACCCAGTTCTACTGGCAGCCGGTTTTTTTGACGGAATGCACAGGGGTCATCAGCAGGTCATTCAGCAGGCTGTGTCTGAATCTCAAAAGGGCGCCAGGGTGGTCTGGGTAATGACATTCGACACTCACCCAATGAAAATACTTCATCCTGAAGCCGCGCCCCCAATCCTGACGTCTACCCCGCACAAACTGCATTTGATGAAACAGTTAGGGGTTAAAGGTTGCGTAATCATTCCGTTTACAAGGGCATTGGCCCAATTAAAGCCGGAATCATTTATCGAAAATCTGGTTCAGTCTGTTTCCACATTACACTCGTTGTTTATCGGCGAAAACTGGACGTTTGGACAGAATGGTAAAGGAACATCTGATCTTGTAAAATCATTAGCCAGAATACATGGATTCAACGTGAAAATCATCCCTTCTGTTCTCCTGGGGGGAAAACCCGTTTCCAGCACACGCATCCGCAGGAATATCATCGCGGGCAACCTGGAACATGCCGCCTCTATGCTGGGGCGGCCAGTCAGTATTTGGGGCACAGTGACTTCCGGGAAACAAATCGGAAGAAGCATAGGCGTTCCCACAGCCAATCTGGACACACACAATGAAACTTTTCCGCCAAACGGAGTCTACGCCGTGCACGCGGTCCTGGATGAAAAATCTTATACGGGCATTGTAAATCTCGGGACAAGACCTACAACAAGACCACATACTCCGCAAGCCAAGTCTTTGTCTCCTGCTGAAAAAAAAGGTTCCGGACAGGAGACGACACGGATTCTTGAACTGCATTTGTTTGATATCCAACGTGATCTGTACGGGAAAGATATCGAAGTTTTCTTCTTTAAAAAACTACGGGACGAACGCCGTTTTGATTCACTGGCAATATTAAAAACTCAGATTGCAAAAGATATATGCCATGCGCGAACATGGCTGAGCCGCCATACAGATGACTGAGTATGGGGGTGAGGGAATGTCAGAGTAAGGGGGTAATGGAAACAACGAACAATCGCGTCGGTTCCGGCAGTTGCCGGATCACAAATAACAGACAAAAAAATAATTTATTTGAATGCTTTACAAATTTGATTTGAGTTTATATAATCGCGTTAAATATAAAAAAAGATTGCAATTGGCTGATACCATGAATCAACTTACAACAAAAGAAATAATTAAAAAGGAATATCAAATCCACGAGAAAGACAGTGGCTCGGCCGTTGTTCAGGCAGCGCTTCTGACCTATCGTATTGATAAGCTCACGGAACATCTTAAGCAGAATAAAAAAGACCACAGTTCCAGATATGGACTGATTAAAATGGTCAGCGCACGCCGCAAAATGCTGGATTATCTCCGTCGCAAGGATGAAGAGTCCTATCAATCCATTATTAAACGCCTCAAGTTGCGGAGATAAGCTTTAACCTGGCATCTTTCAATCGACAACAGCGTTCGATTATTGAACGATACACACCGGCAATCCTCCTCAGCAGCAAGAGTTTAGTCTGGGAAATAACGTAAGGTATAGGCACAAAGGCACAGAATAAAAGTAAAAAGATCTCAAGAGAAATGACCTTTTTACTCGCATGAAGCGCCTCAAAAACGATATACAGCTTACATTCCCTGCCCGACCCTTGGCCGCAGGGCGACTCTTCCCTGGCCGACACGAGCCGTTGGTTCGGACAGGCGGGCAGGCAATTCCGGTATTTGGATATTTGGTACTTTGTGCCTTTGGTACTTTGTGCCTGAGTAGACACGAAACAACTGTAACTTCACTAGAAAGAATCGCTGATTCAGACACTGAAAAAGTCTGAAGTCCAGCGTCTGAATTAAACGGAAAGAATAACACAATGACAAACACGACTTTTATAGAAACTAATATCGGCACGAAATCCATTCGTATTGAAACAGGTCTTCTTGCACAGCAAGCCAGAGGATCCGTTACTGTTCGGATGTGCGATACTATTGTTTTTTCTGCTGTCACCGCTTCTGACAGTCCGAGAAAAGATATTGACTACTTCCCGCTTCAAGTTGAATACCGCGAGAAATTTTACGCCTCAGGTCAGTTCCCGGGCGGATTTTTCAAGCGCGAAGCACGCCCATCTGAAAAGGAAGTTCTAACCGCCCGTTTCACTGACCGCCCCATTCGCCCCTTATTTCCAAAAGGCTATAAAAATGAGGTGCAAATCAACAACACGCTGCTGTCTGCTGACGGTGAAAATGACGGGGATGTTTTAAGCATTGTCGCCGCAAGCGCTGCCCTTATGATTTCCGATATTCCTTTCTATGGTCCCATAGCCGCTGTTCGTGTCGGAAGAATTGACGGAAAACTGATTATCAATCCAACTAATAGCGAACGCGATCAAAGTGATCTGAATCTGATTTTTGTCTCTAACCAGGACCTTCCTGTCATGATTGAAGGCGATGCGCGGGAAATCAAGGAAGAGGATTTACTATTGGCCATGAAGGCAGGATATGAGGAATGCAAAAAAATTATTGACGCACAACTCCAATTGCGCAGTAAGCTCGGATTACCTGACAAAAAAATCGTTGAGATCAACGACGATGAGGCTATGAGCAAGGCTGCGGCAGAGATTGCCGAGCGCGATTTGACTGAGGCGTTGATGATTCCGGAAAAAAAGAAACGGCAAACTCGTGTCACAGAAATCCGTACAAACCTTAAGCTTAAATTGACCGAGTTATTTCCAGAGATGCCCGACAAAAAGTTTCCTGATATATTCGACGATCTCGAAATTAATCTGGTTCGCGCCAATGTCCTGAAAAATAAACACAGAATTGACGGCCGTGATTTTGATGAAATCAGACCACTTTACGGCGATGTTGGCTTACTCCCGAGAGCTCATGGATCATCTGTTTTCAATCGTGGTGAAACCCAGGCGCTTGGAACCGTTACACTCGGGGGGAAATCCGATTCACAGAATATGGACTCAATCACAGGCGGTCCATCGGAAAAAATATTCATGGTCCATTATAATTTCCCGCCCTACAGCGTCGGTGAAGTTGGCCGGCTCGGCTCGGTCGGCCGGCGCGAAATTGGACATGGCGCCCTTGCGGAACGATCACTGGCACAGGTTATGCCGGAAAACCACCCATATACAGTGCGCCTGGTTTCCGAAATCATGGGTTCAAACGGATCCAGCTCAATGGCCAGTATATGCGCCGGTACATTGGCTCTGATGGATGCCGGCGTAAAAATCAAAAAGCCGGTCGCTGGTATTTCCATTGGCTTATTTTCCGATGGCTCTCAATCCCAGCTCGTCACGGATATCACAGGTAAAGAAGATCACTGCGGCGATATGGACTTCAAAGTAGCCGGAACACGCGAGGGCATTACGGGCTTCCAGGTTGATATGAAAATACATGGACTCTCATGGGACCTTACGGCTCAGGCATTTACAAAGGCTCTTGAGGCGCGTCTGCGTATCCTGGACTTTTTAGCCACGATTATCGCCGAGCCGCGGAACGATTTATCCCAATATGCGCCTCGCGTTGAGGTCATAAAGATTAATCCTGAAAAAATAGGTTTCCTGATCGGGCCTGGAGGCAAAAACATTCGTCGTATTACGGATTTGACAGGAGCACAAATTGATATTGAAGACGACGGAACAGTTCATATTTTCAGCGTGGGCAAAGAATCCATGGAAAAAGCCGTTAATGAAGTTGGTTTAATCACTGCAGAAGCCGAAGAAGGCGTGATTTATAATGGAAAAGTTACAGGAATTAAGGAATTCGGCGCTTTCGTCGAAATTCTACCCGGAAAAGATGGCCTGGTGCATATCAGCGAACTGGCAGACTGCCATGTTAAAAATGTTGACGAGATCTGTAAAATCGGCGACCAGATGTCTGTCAAATGCATAGGAATTGATGATCGCGGTCGAATCAAACTGAGCAGAAAGGCCGCCATGCAGGACAAGGACGCGTGAAGCGCGAAGAAAGTTATAAGTTATAAGTGAGCTAAAGTGACTAAAGTTATAGGGGAAGTTAAAAATAGTGGTTCGTTGTCCATTGCAGAGGATCGGATTCTTTCCGCTTCGGGCGGATCTGCCTATGACACGAAGCAACTGACTCCTGACAACTGACATTCTTGGCGAGATACGCTTATGGCAACTTCTCAGATAGGCACAAAGGCACAGAGTGACAAAGGCACAAAGTGACAAAATCTCAAAAGAAATGAGCTTTTTATTAGCATGAAACGCCTCAAAAACGATGGCATGGTTTACACGTTTTGGTTTTTCGTCCGAAATCCGACAACTGTGAACCGTGAACTCGCCATAGGCGAGCAAGCTCGGAATTTATCCACCTTTTGGCGGACATTGAACCATTCCTTTAGATATTATTCTTGGAACTTTGTGCCTTTGTGCCTTTGTCACTTTGTGCCTGAGTAGTAACCGCTTATGAATGATTGCATATTCTGTAAAATTGTTTCTGGCAAATTGCCGTGCTGTAAAGTTTATGAAGATTCCGACACAATGGCCTTTATAGACATAGGGCCTATTATCAAAGGTCATACCCTGGTGATCCCAAAGCAGCATTATGATCTTGTAACTGAAACACCTGCAGATATATTGCAAAAACTGATCACGTCGGTTCAAAAAGTCGCACGGGCCCAAATTACAGCGCTGAAAACTGACGGCATTAATATTATTCAGGCCAACGGTAAAGCCGCGGGCCAAGTTGTTCCACACATTCATTTTCACGTTATTCCACGATTCAACAATGACGGTCACTCACGGAACTGGATTCCGAAATCCTACGCGGACACGAATGAAATGCAGCAATTCGCAAATCGCATTAAAAAAGCTCTGACATGATGAACAAAATGAAATTCGATGAAGCCGTAATTCAAATTCTTAAAGAGGATTCACGCTATTCACCTGACGCTTATCAATTCGTCAGAGAAGCCATGGATTTCACAACCAACATGTTTTTCAAATCGTCGCAAAAGACTCTCAACCATGTGACTGCCGGCCAATTGCTCGAGGGTATTCAAAAATTTACTGTCAAGGAATACGGTCCCATGTCCATGACTGTTCTGAACTCATATGGACTCCACAAATGCGAAGACTTTGGCCATATTGTCTTCAACCTCGTAAACAAAGGCGTTTTCGGGAAAAAAGAGAACGACTCCATTCATGACTTTGATGGAGGCTTCGAGTTCAAGACTGCTTTCATAAAGCCATTCATGCCGGAACCGGCAGAGAATCGGTCAGAAAGCAAAACTCGCGCAAAGACGCAAAGGCGCCAAGGATAAACAAGAAAAAAAACCTTGCGTCTTGGCGACTTGGCGCGAGAAAAAAATCGAAAATCTTTTCAATGCGCTTCTCATCAATCTTTCTATCAATCGTTTTCATTTTTGCATCTTCCGCTCATTCAGCAGAACCGAGTTTTGATGCCTGTCTGGAACAACACAACAAAGGTTTGTCCCGTTTTGTTCTGGACAACGGCATGATTTGTCTTGTGAAAGAAGATCATACCGCACCTATTGTTGCCATTCAAATCTGGGTAGGAACCGGATCCATTCATGAGGAGGAATACCTGGGCGGCGGACTTTCGCATGTGATTGAACATATGATTTTCAAAGGCACCCCCACCCGTAAGCCTGGTGATATTTCAAAGGCCATAAGCGATGCGGGCGGATCCATTAACGCCTATACATCCCTGGATCGCACGGTTTTTCTCGTGGATATTCCCGATGAACACTGGCGAACCGGGCTTACCGTTCTCGCTGATGCCGTGATGCACGCATCTTTCCCGAAAGATGAGCTTGAGAGAGAGAAAAAAGTCATTCTCAGAGAAATGGCTATGACTAGAGACAACCCGGAACGAGAACTGACAAGACTGATGCTACGAACAGCTTTTCGCGTTCATCCGTATCGTTTCCCGGTAATCGGGTATAAAGATGTTTTCAACACCATTACGCAGTCGGATGTCATGGCTTTTTTCCGTCGCCATTATACACCCGATAATATGATCGTTGTGATCGTGGGAGATATCAAACTGCCTGATGTTAGAACGGCTCTGCGTGAAACGTTTTCCGGCTTTTCACGACGGGCACGGGCTCCTGTCATCTTACCTCGGGAACCGCGTCAAATAGCTCCACGATTCGCGCAGAAAACCGGACCTTACCACGTGTCACGACTTGAATGGGCTTATCACACTGTTGCGTTGACACATCCAGATGCGCCCGGGCTCGACATCCTGGCCAAAATAGTGGGGAATGGCCGCAGTTCCCGCCTGGTTCAAAACATTAAGGAAAAGAAAAAACTTGCCCAGCAAATTGACGCCTGGTCGTATACACCAAAGAGCCAGGGACTTTTCGGGATCAACGCCACATTCGACCAAAAAAATGAGAAACCACTGATTAATGCCATCGAGTCTGAAATCGATCGCTGGATATCCGATCCTCCCGAATTGAAGGAGATCGAAAAAGCACGTCGTCTCCTGATCACATCAATTCTCTCGGCATACCAGACTATGCACGGACAGGCAGATAATTTTGCTGCCGGTGAATTTTACGCGGGCAATCCCTTCTTTTCCAGGATCATGATCCAAAGGCTTGAAGCAGTTACCCCTGAATCGGTTGTCAAGATCGCACGCCGGTACTGCCGCAAGGAGAATCGAACGCTCGTCATGCTTTCACCGGAATCCGAAAAGGAAGAACCTTTGGGAATTTCACCGGAAAACACAATACAGAATATTCAAAAAATTGTCTTACCGAATGGCATTCCTTTGCTGATCAAAGAAAACCATAGATTACCCTTTGTTCATTTCTGCGTCGCCTTCTGCGGCGGCCTGCTTTTTGAAAATGAGACCCATAATGGAATCACCAGTCTCATGGCAGAACTCATGACGCGTGGAACAAAAAAACAGTCATCCCGCGATATAGCCGACACGGTAGAATCGCTTGGCGGCAGTTTATCATCCTTTTCCGGCCACAATAGTTTCGGTCTGCGCGCGCAATGTTTCAGCCAAGATTTCAAGACGTTTTTCAACCTGATAGCGGATTGCCTTCTCATTCCCGCATTCTCGATTGAAGAGATTAACAAGCAGAAAACCGTTCAACTGGCAACTATCGCAAAACAGCAGGAATTACCCTTCTTTTTAGCCATGAAAACGATTCGGCAGATGCTGTTTCCTGGCTCGCCGTATCGGTTCAGTCCTGAAGGAACAAAAAAATCAGTTGAAGCTATATCACGCGATGTTATTCTATCCTATTTTCGCAAAAATGTTGTCAGCGGTAATATTGTTATCTCAATTTTCGGAGATATTACGCCCGATCAGGTTGTCTCGCTGGCTGAAAACAAGTTGAACCGGTTTCCGGCCGGACTGCGGCCTGCGTTCGAATATGAAATCCAAAAACCTGACTTGCCAAAGGTTATGAAAAGCACAGAGCCCATGAAGCAAACCATTGTTCTTGTCGGATTTCCCGGCATTACAATCAAAGATCCGCGTATGGACGCTTTGACGGTCATGGCCAACGCAATGAGCGGGCTTTCTTCCGATATGGTCATTGCTATCCGCGACACACGAGGACTGGTCTATTATGCGGGAGCTTTTCAAAAGCCAGGTGTTGAACCTGGTTCATTTATTATTTATGCAGGCACACGCAAGCAAGCGGTTGACGAGGTTCTGGAATTGATTCAGCAAGACATTACGCGTGTGACAACACAAGGCATACGCGAAGATGAATTTAAACGGGCGAAACAGAAGATAATTACCAGATATCATCAGAACCTGCAAATGGATGGAGAAATGGCTATGGAATGCGCGCTGAATGAACTTTACGGTCTGGGATACGAGTACAGTTTCTCAACGGAAGAACGTCTCAACGCCTTGACATTGTCATCCATCAGGGAAGCCGTATCTTCCATACTCGTATCCGGAAAAACGGCTATTTCCATTGTATTGCCCGAATGTGAGGAGTAAGAGGTATGGGAGTAACGGAGTAAAAGGTACTGTTAAGAATCGCATGAAAGAATGAAAACA
>CAZBGF010000047.1:0-8997 GCA_964491255.1 uncultured Verrucomicrobiota bacterium | reverse complement strand
GGAACGGTTTCCACGTCAGATAGCGGTGATCGGATTGGATTAACCGATCGTTGCATGACGCGCGTATCCGTCAGCAGGTCGTGGATCATGGCAAACCCGTTACGTTTGCGGAGGGTCACGGGCAAAAGCAACGTCCACAACTTGCTCCACCAGCCGGGCGCCCAAATTGAATAAAGCATGATCTGCCAAAGCGCAGGAGAGACCAAACTGATTGCTATCGAACCCAGCGAAAATGGGCCCGTAACAACCATAAACCTTCCCAGTGCGCGCAGGATACCCGGCCGATCTCGATTTGTGCGCGCGACGCATAATCCAAACAAGACTTTCCCGCAGGTGGTTCCAAAAATTCCCTCCAGCAGTGTGAAGTATAATAAAGACGCAGAGAATGATATTATCATTATCATGGGCGTTATGATCATGCTCTGCGTCTTTGCAAATGTTACTCCGTCAATCATCTGATTATTCAGCAGGCGCATAATCAAATAAGTAAAAGGCGCATTCATCAGGGAAATCAAAAATAAATCAACACAATAGGCAAAAAACCGTTTAACCAAATTGGCGGAGACGGGTGCGGTGGAGGTATAAGGCAACAGGGTCTGATGCAGTTCATTATAATTCTGGAAACGTTTATCCGGATTTTTCTCAAGACAGCGCAGAACAATTTGCGATAAGCCTTCAGGCACAGTGTTATTCCGCTTGGTTGGTGACTCCACCGGACGTTCCAGGATGGATGCAAGCAATTGCGGCAGGTTGGGCGCAGTGAACGGAACGGCGCCGGTTAACAGATAATAAAGCGTGATCCCCACGGCATAAATATCCGAGCGCACACTTAATTCATCCCCGCGCAGTTGTTCGGGCGAGGCAAAGGCCGGTGTGCCCATGAAGGTGCCAGTGTCGGTCAGGGTCGGTTCCAACCGGATTGAAGTGTTGATGGAGAGCCCGAAATCACCGATTTTGACCTTGCCGTCGGAATCCATAAAACAATTGGACGGTTTCACATCGCGATGTAGAACACCGATGCTCTGGGCAGCTGCTAGCCCGTCAATGACTTGCAGGATGCTGTCTACCGCTTCTGTGGCCGACAGGGCTCCCTTCTGTTTTACATGGTCTTGCAGGGTGTCGCCCGCAACAAGCTCCATGGCAATGACCGGTATGCCGGCGATTTCTTCCGTGCCGAAAATATAGACGCTGTTGGGGTGGTTGATTGAAGCTGCCAGCCGGCCTTCGCGCAGGAACCGTGCGCGCGTATCGCGCGAGTCGAGTGTATGACTCATGATTTTGAGCGCCACCCGACGCCCGCTTTCCAGGTCCTCCGCCTCAAACACCGCGCCCATGCCGCCATGTCCGATCTGGCGGATGATATGGTAATGCCCGAATTGTTCATTCGGTTGGGGCATCGTCCGCGTCTGACGAACCGGCGTAGTGTTTGTCAGGGTAACGGAGTTATGGGACGTCTGACCGGCTTTGAGTAGGCATTTGGGACAA
This sequence comes from uncultured Verrucomicrobiota bacterium, assembly GCA_964491255.1. Taxonomy (GTDB): domain Bacteria; phylum Verrucomicrobiota; class Kiritimatiellia; order JAAZAB01; family JAAZAB01; genus CAZBGF01. Next base: position 7,512 of record CAZBGF010000047.1, on the reverse strand, counting down.
AGGCCTGGCGACACGTTCGCGTGAAACTCGGCCCCGCATACGGAGCAGGTGTTGGTGGCTGGGCGTTTTGTATTCTTAAAATTCATGAGAATTATCCTAAATTTTTTTTATTTATGACCTACATAAATCATTATCCGCCATCTTCTGCATACCGACTTATGATCTTCCGATCTCGTGGCGTGATAATTTGGTCTCTATATATATCATACGGAAATTATTCGGAAGGTAACGGCATTTTTTTTGAAGATCCAAAAAGCGCGAACAAATAACGGATTTCGTCTTCGATTTCCTCGGGGTTTGCCACGGTTTCGGCGATTTCAGCACGTAGGATTTCACGATAGCGGGCGCGCAGACGGCTGACTGTCATTTTAACGGCTGGTTCCGTGAGCTTAAGTTGTGCTGCGAGTTCGGCGTAAGGCTGGGCGGATTCATCCTTGACGAGACAGCTCTGTAGACTTTCAAACAGTTTGGCACGGCCGGTGGTTAGGTATTCCTCGCTCAGTTTCAACATCACGCGCTCCAACAGGGCGACGGCCCATTGGCGCTCAAAAAAAACGTCCGGTTCCAAATGGCGATCTGCTTCCAAAAACAGTCGCGATTCGGCCGCATCTTGATCAATTGACACCACTGCCTGGAATCCGCCGCGTTTCTGGGCGTGTTGCCGTTCATACTCATGGTTGATAAAACGTTTGATGGCCATGAGCATAAAAGAGCGAAATTTGCCCTTTTCCCGCTGGACATCGGCCAAGTAGTTTTTTTCCAGCAGTTTGGCGAGAAACGCCTGTGTCAAATCTTCCGCGTCGGCCGGCGGATAACCCTGGCGCCGCACAAAGGCATACAGTGGGTACCAGTAGTTCTGGCACAATTCGCCCTGCGCCTGATGGGCGGCGATGGGGTCATCCTGCACGGCACGGCCGAGCAAACTCCAATGCGTGGTCCGAAACCGCGCGCCGGTATGTGGTTCATCAAATGGCTGGGGAATTGAATCATGTTTGGACATGAGATAATTTGTTATGTATAGGTTGTGTTATCGGCAAAGTGCGCAAGATAAGTATGGAGTGTATCATACCACACGTATTTCGCGCTGAACAGACGTAATATTTATTCGATATTATATTGTGAAAGATTAATCAACTTGTTTGCCGGACATTACACTTATCCACGGGTGATTCATCAGCCCGCAGGGAACGAGTTGATAGGCGTCCTGCCATCCTTTCCCAGTGGTTGAAAATTGCTTGGGCCCCGTCCAGTACGGCCATTTTTTATTGATATGAAGCGGGCCATGAGAATTACGGCGATGTCCAATAACCTCGATGCGTAATTCTGTTTTTTGCCCTGTAAGATAATCCGTGATGTCTTTTTCATTCGGTTCCCACGCCATGACCCCGACGGATTTTCCGTTTACCAGAATCCGGACAGCCACGCCGCGATACGATGGAACCTTGAGAAAAAGGCGTTCGCCTTTTCGCAGTTTCGGATTGATGGATGTCATGTAGCTGACTGAACCGGAATAAAAGGGAAGGCCCTGCCGGCACCAGTCGCCAAGCTTCAAAGATGATGGTGTCGTTGTCATGATCGCGCGGGTTCCTCTTAATCGCACGCCAAATGATCCCCGCAAATAAATAATTTCCAAGCCGGGATGGGTCCGGTCGTAATTGCATGAGAGAACTATTTTGTTTTGTCCAATATGAAACAGGGCGGGATCAATTGGGATAGTTCGGAGAGAGGTGTCCGTCCACCACCCGGATTCGATATCCGTGCTGATGTTAATCCCATTTACCGCAATTTGAAAACGGCCTGGCTGTTCCATCGCGAGCTGAATATCGTCGCTGGGCAGAACCTTAACATCGAACTGGTAGGCGAGTTGAACAGGTATGCTGTTGAAGTCTGTTGTTCTTTTCTGAGCCCAGGGCTGAATGCCTCGATGGACTATACCGAGGCGATCCTGTACAGTCCGGTCCACGCGTAAAATTTCTTTGGCAGACTGCCATTTGCATCTTCCGATTCTGTAGCGCGGATAGTCCAGCACCAGGTTATTGGATTCCGAGAGAACAATGCCCCATCGCGTTTTCACAAGTCGTTTTTTTCTGACTTCCCTGTACGCTTTGCGCAATGGGAACAGCTTTCTCTGTTTTTGCTTGGGAATAACAAACAGCCGGCTTCCAAGCGGGGGAAGACTGGTGCGAATTTCCCAGTTTTCCTTCTGTTGAACAGCATTCGCGGATGTGATAGAACCCGTGTCAGGATCAAACTCCAATGGATTACCCTTGCAAATTGAAAATCCACGAACGAACACATCCTTAAACGCAGTTGTCCGGTCGCGAACCATGGAGCGGTCAATAAGTTGATGGCACTTATGCCCTGTATTGCAGATAAAGAGATAAAAGGCATACTGGTCTTCCCTTAAAAGATGAAGAGCAGGCCCGATTTCCCGGCCGGTCCTGTCTGTAATAGAGACCCTGCGGCATAAGGATTCCACAGCGGAAGCCAGAGCCTTTCCTTGAGCCGGCGCTTTGGTGCAGGTTGTTGCAAAATTACGAACAGCCTCCGAAGGAACTGCATCAATATACTCTGCCGGTTTTCCCGCGAATACCACGGCTCCACCAGCACTGTGAAATTTACGGAGTATTTCCAGTGTGGATTGTCTCATTGTTGCCAAAGGAGGTGCGACGACAGTTTTATAGGAAGCTTTACCTATGAACAAAGTTGGAACACCCGCAATGGTTCTGATCCGCCCGTGCCGCGAAAGGATTTCCTCGTCGCCATAGTCGAAACCAATGTTTTCCTCCAGCAGGCTGTCGCGTAAAGCTATCAGCATGAGATCATAATTTTGAACTTTCTTATCCTTTTTCCATCCGAGTTTGCAGAAAGTCCACATGCTTTCATTCGGATGGATCACCAGCAGATCGCGCACTTCTTTGCCCTGTGTCATGACCGCGTGAATTCGGGCAAAGTAATCTTCGACTTTTGGATACAGTTCCCACCATGGCGATTGGAAAAAGATGGACGCCGGGTAATCACGCTTAGCTTTGCCCTCCATGGTATACCATGCCAGGTGCTGACAACGCAGGTTAATGCCAAGCGCCGCTTGCCAGTCGCCAAGCGCTTTATGACCTGCAAACGAGAAATCCCAGCCAGTACATCCATAGGTTTCGGTCAGTCGCCATTTTCTGCCGAATTGCCGAGCGGCAGAACTGACTTGAATAGCAGTGTCATATTCGCGTTGATGCTCCGTCAAAAGATCCATGCCCGGCGCTTGCATGTATTCATAAAAACGCATACAGCTTCCAACAACAGCAGTTTGGGATGACAAAGATTGCTCGGCGAGCACATGGCCTGTAAATAACAACTTATTCTTTCGGCACCATTGACCTATCTGTTTTGAAAAAGCGTCAACAAAGAGGAAAGTAATACAATCGTGATAATGATATCGTGCCCGGCTCATCTCAATACCCTTGATATCAAAAAACAGTTCCGGTAAGTGAGGAATGAGATCATATCCATAACGGGTTTTGAAAACAGACGGTAACCTGGCTGTCCATGGGGTCCCCGTCTTATTCATGTTGGATCGATTTGAACAGCAAGTACCGTAATTCGGTTCATCCGTAAAAATGCCCGGAATTTGTTTCCCGAAATAGCGCGCCATATTCTTTCTATACGCTTCATGTGTGACTTCGAGAAATTTTTTAACAGCCTCACGGCTAAGTGTATCCAGATAAGTGAATCCATTATACGAATCAGAGCATGGAGATGGCTCGACTCGGAAGATTACGAGTTTTTCATTTGCCTTCATATTCAGGGGGTGTTGACCTTTCGAAATTTGTTGAACATGACTTGCCTGTGAATCTTGGATATGAGCTGTGAATACAGCCACGATATCAGGAGTCCATTTCAAGGATTTTGCATGGTTCAGGTATTGCATGATAAGAGATTGTTGACGGTACTTAGGGTTCTTTGTGACCAATCCCCCGGCTGCGCCTGATGGCCAGCGGTCTTCATCGTAAAGCCAGGCATTCATGTTAAGCTTTTCAGCCTCATCCACACAGGCGCCAATACATTTCATCCATTCTTTAGACAGATACTTTGTGGCTAATCCAGAGCGGCTGTGCATAAAAAAACCTCCGAGCCCCATGCGATGCATGATACGGACCTGACGGCGAAGTTCTTCAGGATCAAGTTTTCCATTCCACGCCCAGAACGGCGCGCCTCGATAATCTTTGCCGGGATTTTTGAATTTACGTAAAAAATTTTTATTCATGATGTTCTTTCTTGATTATGATTTACGGGGGTATTATGCACTTGACTCCTTCACTCTCTGTTTAATTCAGACACTGGATTTCAGGCATAAGTATTCAGTAAACATCGTATATGGAAACCACCCGCCTGCGTGGCACGCCAAAGCGCCACTACGGCGAGGCGGCGACAGATTACTTGGAGCAGCATAGTCGCCAAGGAGAATTTAACCACAGATTTCACAGATGACACAGATTATTATCACCCATCTATACCACGACAAAATCTGTGAATCTGTGGTTACTCCCCATTTTCTCCCATATTATTTTGTCCATTTTGTTCATTCTGTCAAAATTTCAAATATATTACATATTGTATGAGATGGAGTCAGTCGCCTCGTTTAATTTCGGGTTTTTCGCACTTTTGAATGTGCATTTCCCGAAAAACATCAGCTGCGGGCTTGACGCGCTCCAATCTACAGTCTAAACATCTTCAGTCTATTCACCTAAGTAGTTACACCGGCTTTAGTATGGTTAGCGTTCTGACTTCTGCTCCTGCAAAAGCAATTTTGCAGGAGTCTAACAACGAGCTAAATGTAAAGGAAACTCTTATGAATTTCTATGAAAAAGCGCATCAACCCGCGGAATGGATATGTAACAATCAGCATGATCATAGCGCGGAATGTGTCCCGGACAAAAACGATGAACTTAATATGGTTGAAGACATGAACTACGGTCGTTTTGTCCGTAATTATAATATTACGGAAAGAAAAATCATCCATTACAGCACCAACTGGATTTCCGGAATGACTATTTACGGTCTTCTTCTGCTCCATGACTATTTCAAGGTGGAAAGATACAAAGATGCCGCCATTAAAGGATCGTTCTACCTCTGCTGTCTTCAGAATACCCTTGAAAACAGTCCCGATGCATACGGATCGTTTAATGAGAGAAGTCCAGCTAATCGCTGGGGAAGCTGCAGGGACGGGCTTTCCGCAGCATGGAGTATGCTCAGATTGTACAGGAGCACCGGTAAAGAGGAGTTTTTACAAAGAGCCGAACTCTATGCCGACTGGCATATGAAATACGGAATAAAAGATGGATTCCCTATCGCTTATTATTTATTTGACGAGCACCGTTCCAAAGATTTGCTGGCAAACTGTCAGGGTGGAAGTGCGCTCTATTACTTTGATCTCTATGAACAAACCGGCAAAGAGGAATACCGCCGGGTAATGTTGAAAATTGTAGATTTATACATGGAATATTTTTTCAATGAAGACGGCTCAATTGCAATTATCTACGATCCGGCAACCGGTTATAAAGGAGATGCAAAAGAGAGTCCTGCATGGAGTGATATGCATAAATTCAACGATGATTTCGGCGCGCTCGCAATTCTTGCCGCTTATGTTATTACCGGCGATAAAAAGTATCTCGATCATACTGTCAGATATCTTGAATGGGTGTTGACTCAACAGCATGCTGACGGCAGTTTCGGAAAATTCTCACTTTCTGTTTCAAGCTGTGTTGCTGCTCTTAACCTGATGAACGTTTATCTTATTACCGGTAATGAAAAATTTAAAAAATCCGCATATAAAGCGATGGAACACCTTGAACAATTTGTCGTGAAAGCCCCCGAAGATCCGGTGATTAACGGTGCAATTCTCGGAATGGAAGTATGCGGTGTTTCAAAGAAAAATGATATAATATCGCTTCGGGTAACTATGTATGCGATGTATACCTGCCTTCTTTCAGGGCTTTATGAAGATAAAATACAATCTGAAAAAAAAGACGAAATCCCTGAATCCGTAATAAAAAATCCCATGTTGATTGGTTTGAGGTATCTATGAAAACGTTTAAAGACTATATACCTTTTTACGAACAGCTTGTTTTTGACAATTTGCGGTTCATGCTTGATCGCTATGATCCGCATTACGGTTTTATCGATACAAAGGTTAAGATATTCAACAGCCGGGATTTCAAAGAGCTGACGAAGGGAGATGATATCTACAGGAAAGATATTATTTTTTCTTATGTGCAGGGCCGTGCGCTTGAAGCGCTGGCCGGACATTGCCGGTGGCTTGAGGCCAAATCCGGTTCGGACTTTGCCCATGCCAGGGATAAGATCAAAACTATTCTGCCGCGGGTAATTGAAAGGATGGAGATTCTTCGTGAAAAAAACAGTGGTCATGTTCATTTTATGATGTCAGTGGATGGTACTCCGCTGAAGGTGATTGAGAACCTCAAAACAGCCCCGTTGAAGAATATCCCCTGCAAAATTAATTTCAGCGATCTTTTTTATTCAAAAGGCCTTTTTGCGGCAGCTCAACTTCTTGAAGATAGAAAACTTGAAACTGAAGCTGAAAATTATTTCAAAACAGTGGCCGAAGCCATTTTTAACAACGATTTTATTCCCGGTCATCAAATATTCGATCCAAAAAACCCGGCTCAGGATATCCAGGGTAATTCCGGAAAATTCAGTCACGGCCCTTATATGATTCTGATCGGTGGTGCCGCGCTGATGATGACCGGAACCGATAGGGGCTACTGGCGGAATGTCATAGAAAGAGCATTACAACATATCCTCAACCATCATCTTAACAGTGGCCAGTTCAGTCACCTGCAGCAATGGGATTATGTTGAGTTTATCAACGCGCATGGACAGCCGTGGATGGAAAGTGACAATACAATCACTTGCGATCCGGGCCACGCCCTGGAATTTATCGGGCTGACCTGTAAAGGATTATCTTTTTTCAAGGATGATGAAGTCATTAAAAAACAATGCCGGAAAATATTTCCGCAGATGCTTCCGCACATATTTGGATTTGGTTTCAACCGTGAGCAGGGCGGATTATGCAAATCCTTTGATCTTGTTTCACGCAGACCGATGAATTCAGATATGCCATGGTGGAACCTCCCTGAAACCATGAGAGCAGCCGTACTTACTCTGCGGCTTGCCAATGGAGACAATAGAGAAATCATCGTAAAGATATTTGATGAATGTCGCAAAGCGTTTGAGAAATATTTAAGAAAAGACTTATATTTACTGGCGTATCAAACTCGAAATAATGCAGGTAAGCCGGTGGATGTGATTCCGGCAGTGCCGGACGCGGATCCCTGCTATCATACGGGATTGAGCATTATTGATGTGATTCAGGTGCTTTCAGGAAAAGGAGATAAGTGACTACTCAGGTCCACGGTTTGGTTTTTCGTCCGATATCCGACAACTGTGAATCGTGAACTCGCCATAGGCGAGCAAGCCCGGAATTTATCCGCCTTTTAG
>CAZBGF010000046.1:0-9084 GCA_964491255.1 uncultured Verrucomicrobiota bacterium | reverse complement strand
AATTCATCAGCACTCAGCTTCGTCCGAAGGATAGGAACCTCGATGGATGTATCCGCATTCAGCAGAATTCGCTTGTTCACATCCTGATAACCCGCCTTCCCAACTGTGATGACATGGTCCCCTTTATAAATCTCAAAATCAGTCAATGGTGTTGTGCCAATTAACATCCCGTCAATCTCAACCAAGGCTGGATCCGCACTGGTTTTAACTGATAACTTGATCATGGGACGAGCGCGCTCCTGAGAAATTCGTTTTTGCAGAGACTGGTTTAACGCGGGAATCGCATCTTTAATAGCTGAATTCAATAACGTCATGAGGTCGTCTTCACCCACCACGGTGCTGACAGCATCCGTCTGCCTGAATTTCTGATGTGCAACGCCGTCAGCCATTGCTATCACAGCTCCATCCCGAGTATCTAAAGCCTGTAAAGCCACGCGGAGCGAAAGTGAAACAAATTCAGTCTTGTATCCACCCTGATTAATAATCTTTTTGCCCGGCGCATAACTCAGAAGAATCCCCCGCAGTACAACATCCGCATTAACAGCCTGAGCGGCACGTAAAAATGACGGTTTAATCGATACGTCCTTCTTACCGGCTTTGCCCGGAACCCTCTGAATCTGTCGCATGAAATCCCTTCTATCAATCAACACAAACTTATCCTGATTGGCCAGAGCTGAACTAAGCGCATACACCCCCTTATCAGCGATGAGTTTCGGCTTAATACCGCCAACCAACTTAGCATCCGGGGAGACGCTGGCTTCATTCTCAAAATCCAGAACAGCAACACGAAGAGGTTGTGCAATCATCGTAGTCGCCATCATTAACCCGCACCATATCATTATTATTTTCATAGTAATAAACTCCTTTCAGTTTCTCAACTTCTAATAATAACTGTATCTATAAAATATAAAACAATTAGAAATCAAATTTTTTGATAAAATATTCTTTCTGTCTTTTTTACCGATTAAGAAAACAAAACAACCAGAATGCTGCTAAAACAACCAGGATTATCATAACAATGGCCTTGTTTCTCAGAATACGATTTTCCTGACGTAATGGCCGTAAATCGTGAAAATTCCCGGCTGTGAAATAATTTGCGAATTTCTTACGTTTTTCATCCTGGCTTCGGCTATCTTGTCCGGTAACCGCCGGGTGACGCAATGATCCGCTTTTCATATCCGTTTCAACAGATGTTGTGAATAAATCGGCATCCGGCAAAACAGAAGACTGATTTTCGAAATGAACATCTACCAGTGGTATTGACTTGGCCGGAGATTCTTTTATTGTCTGTGGTTCCTCCTGCCGCTCCCTGAACACTGTTCGATTCGGCAACATGGCGGCCTGCCCGGAATTTGCCAACGGCCTGGATCGAGAAACAGCGTTGACTTCACCGTCAAGCCTTCCCATTTCCTTTCGGATATCATTCAGTCTCTGATCAATAATAGATCGTTTTTTTCTTCGTAAACCCATTACTTATCCTGCAAACTTGATTTTATTTATCTGCCTGCCCACAACGTTGTGCGGGGTCTTTGCCACGTCAGCCTCGCTAACCTGGATTATTCGACGCGCTCCGCTTTGCGTCGCTTGTCCCTCCCTACAAGCCGGTCAGGGACCGTGAGCTTATCGAACGGCTCATGGTTAGCACTGAGCACGCCCCGAATCTTCGGGGTACGTCATTAAAACACACTATAATTCATGATCAACAACACGATCAACACAGATAACACAACAATCATCGGCAGGCTGAACGCAAATCCTATGAGACACCATTCGCCAAAACTTCGCCGCTGAATGCCGCTGGAGACTAATTCATCCAAAGCCGGCATTTTCGAATCTTTACTCTCCCTTGTAACTTCCAACTTGGATAAAGCTTTATGATATTCCTTACGCATATTTTCAACGAGAGCTAATGCTTTTGTAAGTTCCCTACGAAATTGTTCGCTGTCTGCAGGCCATTGTTCTTCATTCAAATGCCGCAATTCATTATTCATTTCTTTAAACCGCTTCTCCGTCCCGACCAGAAGATCGAGACGCTGATCAAGGAAGATTTCCTCACGCTCAAGCGACACCAAATACTGCTCCAGATGATCAATCATCTCGCGTTTTCTACCCTCATATTTTTCCTGGTCGTCCCTCAACTGCTCAAGAGCATTTTTCTCGCTCTCGAGAGAATTCTGTCGAGACCGCAGACGTTCAAGCTCCTCTAACTTGGTCGCCACATCACTGTTAACAGATTCCTTTCTTTTCGTCAAAGGAATCAGATCGAGTTCTCGCACGGGAACAGCCTCCGATTTCAAAATTTTTTCTTCTCCCGAAGGTTCATGTCCCGGCCCTATTTTTACTTCTTTGACCGCATCACGCTGCTGGATCAAATCATCGTCAAAAAAATCGGTTTTCTTTTTATTGCTCATAGTCACCTCCAGATTCAATTTCAGGTATAATCAACACTTGACCCACCCGCAACATGCCGGGTTCATCCAATGTCTTGCGATTTGCATGATATAACAGTTTCCATCTATTCGGATCCTCGTATACTTTCGCAGCAATTGTTGACAATGTATCATTCGGCTTCACACGATAAATACGGCCAAAGGATTCGCCAGCCCCGAACTTACTTTTTTCCTCAGGCTGTGGTTTCAGAACCTCTTTCTGAGCAATAGAAGTCCCGGAAACACCCGCTGAGGAATCCATGAGCTTCCCTGCCAGATTCTTACGAACCCGCTGCAAAGCAACTTTTAAATCGGCGTTTTCCTGTTCAAGGACATAAACTCTTTTATTCCTACCGGGAAGCTGATCGGAAAGCATTGTGATAAATGACATCCTGGCTCCACGAATCCAGTCTTCTATCATTTCTTTCTTCTCTGTTTGAGGACGCAATTCAAGATAACGTTGGTAGTGATAAATGGCCCGGATATAATCCTTTTTGAAGTCATCATAAAGCAACGCAATGTCTAAATGCGCCTGAGCCAGGCATGGCTTCTTTTCAATCGCCCTATTCAACAAATTCACAGCAGCGTTTTTATCACCTTCCCGCACTTTCGACCTGGCCCTCCGAACCAACGGATCACGCGACTCCATTTCATCATAATCACGCACGGCTTTTTTACACCCGCCGGCCATAATTAATATGCCAAGCATTAATCCAAGTACCACATTATAAATTCGAATTGACCTGACCATGGCTGATTTCCTTCAAATAACAAAACAATATATGTTAAATATGTTTACTTGAATTATATATCCTATTCACATCCCGATAGCAAGTTATTTTCCTCCATCTTTCTTCATCGCGCAGTATGGCCTTGCTGAGAATAAATCCGAGAATAAAACCACTTGGTTTTGAACAAATGGAACATTATAATGATTGACAGCAATGTATGAACGGACACTACACGAGAATCAAAATGGATATGACACTTGTCCAACGGAAAAATGAAATCGAATGGCGCCTCCCTTTATCCGGACGCATGCGTGTTCCAGGAATCATCTATGCCACCAAAGACCTGATCCGCAATATGGATGTCAAGGTGCTTGATCAAATTGCCAACGTCGCCTCACTTCCTGGAATTGAAAAGGCTGCTTACGCGATGCCCGACGCACACTGGGGTTACGGATTTCCGATTGGCGGAGTTGCGGCATTTGACCCTGATCATGGCGGGGTCATATCTGCAGGTGGAGTTGGTTTTGATATTTCCTGCGGTGTTCGGACTTTGTTAACAGGAATTTCCGAGAAAGAAATTCTGCCTTTTAAGAACAAACTCGCCGATGCGCTGTTCACCACAATTCCCGCGGGCATTGGAAGCACAGGCAGCCTGCACTTGAACACGAAAGAAATGGACGCCATGCTTCTGCACGGCGCGAAATGGGCAGTTCAAAATGGCTATGGCACATCAAGAGACATTGAGCGTAGTGAAAACTATGGCAAAATGCCAGGAGCCTTACCTGAAAACATCTCCGGCAAAGCCCATAAACGCCAGCAGAATGAAATGGGCACACTGGGTTCAGGAAATCACTATCTCGAAGTCCAGCAGATTAAGGAAATTTACGATTCGAAAACAGCAGAAAAATGGGGATTGCGTAAGGACGAGATCGTTATCAGTATCCATTGCGGTTCCCGCGGACTTGGACATCAGGTGGCAACGGAATTTTCCAAAACTATGATAATGGCCGCAAACTCGCATGGTATTCAGCTTCCTCACCGCGAATTGGCCTGCGCTCCCATTCAATCACCAGAGGGCCAGGCCTATCTGGGCGCCATGCGTGCAGCCGTCAACTGTGCTTTGGCTAATCGCCAGATTATCACCCACCTTGTTCGCAAAATCTTCGGAAAGCTGTTAGGTCTATCTCTAATGTCTGACTTGCCACTCTTATATGACGTTTCCCATAACACCTGCAACATCGAAGAGCATAACATTGATGGAAAAATTAAACGCCTTTTCGTTCACCGAAAAGGCGCTACACGCGCAATCGGCCCTGGCCATCCTGACCTGCCGTCCGATTTAAAACCAACAGGCCAACCTGTTATTATCGGAGGCACAATGGGAACCTCATCTTACATTTTAGCTGGCACAGGGAATAATCAGTCATTTTCATTCAATTCCGCGTGTCATGGGGCAGGACGCCAGCTCAGTCGGACCCAGGCGAAAAAACAATGGCAAGGCAAAGAGGTTATCAAAAACCTGGCAATGAAAAACATTTTGATTCGAAGTCATTCAAATCACGTAGCCGCTGAGGAAGCGCCGGGCGCTTATAAAGATGTCAACGCTGTGGTTGAAGCGACCGAAACAGCGCATCTGGCTCGCAAAGTTGCCAGGATGAAACCGTTAATATGCATAAAGGGATAATCTCCGTTTTGCATTAAGAATATAACAGACGATCAATCGGTCTACTCTGAAATTATTTTCTGCAGCTTCTTAATAAGTGATGAAGATGAATCAACCGTTTTCAGAAACAAGAGCATGCGTAATGCTTGTTGTCTATTTCCGTTTTCTAAATAACACTTCCCTGCCTTATACGCATAATCACATGCTCTGTCATAATCATCCTTTCGCCAATAGGCAAGCGCGATATTATACAAGGCGCCCGCCGCTTCCGGATTCAAACGAATCGCCTTTTTAAACTCCTTTACAGCGCCATCAATATCACCATCATCCCATTCCTGCACGCCACGTTGATAAAAAACATTCGCTTGCGCAATACCTTTCGAATCAGCCACCGCGTAAGACTCGTCAGATTGCGACAGCGTATCTCCTGATCTCGCTTGAGCCACAATTCGTTCTTCCACAACAGCGATATCTTCCACCTGTCCTTCTGTTGCGCCCTTTTTCTTCTTTGAAACACGCAATTGTGCTTTTAATATTCGAATCTGCTCTTGTAATTCCGATACGGTTTGATCATCTTCGCCAGAATCCGCACGACGATACTTCTCAACCCTGCGCTTTAATATCTTCTGCTTCCTCTCGGACCGGCTTAACTTCGATTTAAGATCAGACATTTCTTTTTCAGTCGCCCTGGTTTTCTTCTCAAGTTCAGTTCTTTTTTTAGACTCAGTTTTTAATTTTACTTCAGTCAATTCACGTGTACGACATTCCTCATCCAGCTTGCCACGCATCTTCCGCAGGGCGCTTGACGGCTCCTTGCTTTCATAGATCAAAGACTGCAAGATTTCTGTTTGACGTTCCAACGCCTCGATTTCAGCGATAATTCGAGACTGCTGATCCATTTCCACATTGACTTTCGACTCGACATCTATTCTGGATTTCCGGATTTTACTCAACTCCATCTTAACCTGTTTTGATGGTTCAACTTCGCGTTCTATTTCCGCGATCTGTATCTCAATGCGGGGAATCTGTTTTTTCAAGCGAGCGATTTTTTTCTCAGCCTTTCTCTTCCACTCATATTTTACTTTCGTCAATTTTTTTTCAGCAGTTTTCCTGAGGTCTTGCTCTTTATCCTTTTCATCACGTATTTGAGATAATGTCTTAACTTGGTTCTTTTTCTCTGCACAGGACTTATTGAGATTATCTAACTTTTCTTCAAGACCTCTTATTTCCTTATTCATAACGTCTATAGCTTTGACCTGAACCGCAATTTCAGCCAACGTTTCATCTTTTATCTGACGCTCTCGGTCCAGTTCGGATTGAATCTTAATAATGGGGCTGCTAATCTTCGCCAGCTTTTTTTCTATATCCAGCACTTTTCGCTTCAATACCGAGATTTTTTTCTCAGTTGTTATCCGTAACGCCTTTGTCTGTTCCGCCTTCGACTTTTCTTCAGCTCTGAGTTTTTTCTCCTTTTCCAATTCCGCACGCATGGATGAAACCTTTTCAAGCAACTGTGCTTTGTCACCCGATATTTTTTCAAAATTTAACAGTTTATCCTTGAGCTGGACAAGCTCCCTTTCGGCAGTCTCCACAGCAGAGAATTCATTTTCAGCCCGGATCAGAGATTCTTCACGCTGTCGTTTCACTTTTTCCAAATCCGATTTCAAGCATTGCATAAATTCGGTTTGTTCCTTCATTTCTTCCATCTGTTTCTCGAATGCCTTTAATTTCGCGTTAAGCTCTGCAAGTTCCTTCTCTGCCGCAAAACGGATATCAGTGTATTCCCCGGCCATGGTATCGGATTTCAACCTGAGTTCCTTCTCCTTGTCCAATTCCGCGCGCACTTCTTTCAGCGCCTTCTCCCGCTTTTCAAACTGAGCTGACCGCTTCGCAGTCTCTTTTTCAGCTGATGACACCTCCCTCTTTAAATTCAACAATTGTTTTTCCTCTTTCGCATACGATGCCTGCGCCTGCTTTGCTTTTATTTCGGATTCCGATCTGAGTTTTTTCTCCTTTTCCAATTCCGACTCAAGATTCGAGACGATTCCAATTTGTGGAATTTTATCACGAAATTTCTTTTCAAGCTTGTCCAGATTATCCTTAAGTTGGACAATCTCTTTCTCTACAATCATAAGGTTTCCGGATGCTTTTTCCGCTTTTCTTTCTGACTTTTCGCGCTCTTTTTTCGCCCCGGCCACATTTGATCGTAAACGTCTGGTAGAACGCACCCGATCATCAATTAATTCCACCTGCTTCTCCGCGGCAATTAATTCAGCCTTTAAATTCGATATTTCTTTTTCGGCCAAAGCTCGTTTGTCAACATGTTTGCTGATCACGGCATCGGATTCCGACTTGAGTTTTTTCTCCTTTTCCAATTCCAAGTGAATCTCACCCAGCACTTTTTCCTGCTTTTCAAGCCGGACCGAGCGTCTTGCTGTTTCTTTTTCACTTGATAACACTTTTTTCTTTAAACTCGACAATCGCTTTTCCGCTTCCACATACGATATGCCAGCCTGCTTCGCTTTTATTTCGGATTCCGCTTTTAACTTTTTAGCCTTGTCTAATTTCTCTTCAAGCTTCTCGATGTTTTTAAGCTTCTTGATTGCGTTCTCAGACGACTCTTCAAGAGCAGCCAGTTTGGTTTTGTGCTTGATAATTTCTCTCTCGATGTCTTCCGCCGCAACGGCTTCTTTCTCCGCCTTAAGCATGATTTCTTCACGCTGTTGCTTTGCCTTTTCCAAATTTGATTTCAGTGATTTGCTCGATCTGATCTTTTTTTCTGTTTCTTCGTTTTGTTTCTCCGTTGCATCCAGTTTTACATTGATATCCGTCA
Source organism: uncultured Verrucomicrobiota bacterium (assembly GCA_964491255.1). Classification (GTDB taxonomy): domain Bacteria; phylum Verrucomicrobiota; class Kiritimatiellia; order JAAZAB01; family JAAZAB01; genus CAZBGF01. The sequence continues at coordinate 1,428 of CAZBGF010000046.1, read as the reverse complement.
AACGCTTCTCTGCATCTATTCGTAGTGCCCTGTATTTGGTAAAAACATCTTCAGCTTCCGCTGTGAGAGCTTTCTCCTTAACAAGCTCAACATTAAGGGATTGCGTCATCGCCTGCCGCTTTTTTAAATCACTCGACTGTGTTTTCAACTGCTTTTCAGTTAATTTCAGTTTGTCCTTTAATTCGTGTAATTCCTTTTTTGCTTTATCATGAGATTCCTGCTCCTGCTTCACTTTTATTTCAAATTCTTCCCCGAGTTTTTCCTCTTTGTCTACTTCTTCGACAAGTCTTCTTATGGCTTCAAGTTTCTTCACTTGTTCAGCGGACCAAGTCTGAACATCAGCAAGCTGGGCATTAAGTAATATGATCTCTTTTTTGACGTCTTCCTTTTTTTTCGCCTCTTTTTCCGCCCTGATTACATCCTTATCATGCATCTTCTTCGCTCTTGCTAAATCAGCCCGCAAACTTTTTTCAGAATTGATCTTATCTTTCATAGCGTCCGCCTGCTTCTCTGCTGACGATAGATCCTCATTGAGAGCTGACAAATCCTTCTCAGCCGCAATACGCGAATTTACAGCGTTTTGAGCTTTTGTTTTCGCTTCCGTATAAATTATTTTCGCCTTCTTAAGTTCCCGCTGTAAATCTTCAAGGGATTTGACTCGTTTCCGAAGATCGGGCATTTGCCTTTTCAGCGAGCGTAATGTTTTCTTCCCCGTCGCACTTTCTTTTTCTATTGAAACCAACGTCTTGACTTCCTGCCTGGCTTTAGCATCAGCTATACGTTTCCGGCTGATTTCCTGCTTTAACTCTTTTTGAAGTTGATCGACAGACTTCAGGTGTATTTGAAGATCTTCGGTCATGGTTTCAATCGTGTCGATGGTTTTTCTCAACTGTAAAATGACGTCATACCCTTGATGACCTTCTTTCTCCTCGCCATAACACTGAAAAACCACAGATCCCATAAAGACCATGAAGCAGAAAATAAACATCATACAGATATAACGTTTCATAATGACTCCTTTGTTATAAATTTAATATTTGGTAGAAACGAATAAGCATGTATTGCTATTCTTACACAATCCAGTGGCACCCCCGACAGGATTTGAACCTGTGACATTCGGATTAGAAATCCGATGCTCTATCCAACTGAGCTACGGGGGTGCGACATACAGATCATTATCATGATATTGCGTGCAATTTTCAACTTAAATCGTAACTAATCAGAGCTTACTCGAAAAGGTCTTGAAACTCAAAAAAAACAGGAAAGTTTTGACAGCCTGCCCGTGGGACCGCCCTGCCAGCCACCCCGTACGTACGGGGCGAGTGACGCGGCGGCCAGGGGAAAACGCAGGTATAACGTCGCGATGAAGGTCACGAGTCTTTGAGCGTACCTCTCCATCGACTGGTTCGAATTACGGATTTCTCTCGC
>CAZBGF010000045.1:0-9146 GCA_964491255.1 uncultured Verrucomicrobiota bacterium | reverse complement strand
TCTTTGCGTCTCTGCGCCTTTGCGTGAGCTTTATCAGGATCAATTACCATATCTTTTTCGTGCTCTCGGGCACTTGCTTGCCAAGCCGAAGCTTTAACGAAGGTTGGAGCGTGGGTGGTTAAAATCAGGGTTTTTCAGGGCCGACTAATTAAAGAGGGTGTGAAGACATTTTCCATGCCAACGACTGATGTAAGTTGACTGGTAATTACTCAGGCACAAAGTGACAAAGGCACATAGGCACAAAGTCGTAGGAATACGATCCGAATGCAGAACACAACAGATGTCTACTCAGACATTCAGAACCACTCAGACACTTGGCCGTTGTCAGTTGTTTCTGTAACTCTGATACTCTCACGTCGCTGCTTCGCGGAAAGTGACCACTTGGCGACTCCGTCGCCGACGTGGCTATACTCCGTTACCTCTTCTCATAAACTATTTGATTGCAAAAACTTTTTTCATATTGATTCTTTATGCCGATATCTATAGTATATTCGAAAATTAGATAAAAAAGTGTGGCTTGACAACGCGTTTAAAGCATAACATCCAAAAAGATATCTATAAACATACCCCACCACCACGTCTAAACAGGAGGAGATAAATATGCAAGTGGAAATGCTTCTGGAAAAAGTTGCAAAGAAATACGGCGAAAAACCAGCTGTTATCTTCAATAATACGACCCTTACTTTTGCGCAACTGCGAAACAAGGTTCTTAAATTAAGCAATGGGCTTGGCAGCCTTGGCATTAAAAAGGGAGACAAGGTCGCGGTCTGTCTTCCAAATTGTCCGGAATATGTGGTCAGTTACCTCGCGATTTTCTCCATCGGTGCTGTTGTTGTGCCGCTGGATCTCGGATTGAAAAACGAATTAGTAAATTGTCTGCGTCACGCTGACGCTAAAATATTGATCATCAAAAACGCGAAACAAGTTGAACTCGCCAGTATTATGAAAACAGTTCCGACTCTGGAGAAGGTTCTCGTTTGCGAAGACAATCTGCCGAAAATTATTGAACAGGCTTCTGATACACCCGTACATGCCACTATAAACGATCAGGATGATTCAGTCATTTTCTACACAACCGGAACGACAGGACAGCCTAAAGGCGTTCTCTGGAACTATCGGAATCTCGATAACGCGTCCAAAACCATGGGATATTTCGTGAAGTTAAATGCCGGCGACGTAAAACTCTGCGCTATCCCTTTCTCTCACTGCGCAGGGCTGGTCTATATCCAAAACTGCATATTTTTTGGCATTACCATGATTCTGATGGAACGTTTTGCGCCAATTGAATTCGTGGAAAATATCCAAAAATACAAAGTAACATGTTTCCACATTGTGCCTGCCATGTTTGAAGCAATATTGAATTTGAAACAAATAGAACACCGGACATTGCCGACTATCCGCTGGGTTGCTGTATTCGGCGCACCCAGCGCGCCATCCTTGATAAAACGATTCGAGAAACTGTGTCCTAATGGAAAAACAATCAACGGTTACGGACTGACGGAAACATCGCCGCCTACCGTCGTGCCCCCGCTGGACAAAATTAAGTCCGGAAGTGTGGGAACTGTCCCGCCATGGGTTGAAATGACAGTGCTTGACAATGATGGAAAAAGCCTTCCTGTTGGCGAAATAGGTGAAGTAGCCCTTAAAGGTTGGATCGTGGCGCAAGGTTACTACAAAGCACCGGAATTGACAAAAACCGTCACAAAAAACGGATGGTTCTGTACCGGCGACCTGGGCCGGATAGACAAAAACAATTACCTTTATATCGTTGGACGAAAAAAACAGATGATTATTGTCGGTGGCCTGAGCGTGTATCCTGACGAAATTGAGTTTGTTCTGAGCGAACATCCAGGAATAAAGGAAGTCGCCGTAATCGGCATTTCCGATAAATTGCGCGGAGAAGCAGTCAAAGCGATTATCGTTCCCAAAAGCGGGGCATCCATAAACCGCGAGGAAATTACGGCGTATTGCCGCCAGCGTCTTGCTAAATTCAAAATTCCGCGGATTATTGAGTTTACTGAAACCTTACCCAGAGTTGGCATAGGAAAAGTTGCAAAGGAAGCATTGAAATGAGACGCGATCCATTCAAAAAACTGCGAAGAGACGTAAGAGATGTGTTTGGGTATTTGTTTTTGCGTTTGTCGATAATAATTTTCAAGCATATTAATATCCATAATATTCTTCCTTTTGGTAAAAGTCTTGGCAGTCTTGCATACCCATTCATTCGAAAGGACAAACAACGGTCGTTTGAAGATATGAGAATTGCCTTTGGCAACACCAAATCTTTTCAGGAACTCGATCAAATTGCCAGAGCTTCATTTCAGAATATGGGCATGTGCGCAGTAGAATGTATAGCATACAACGGTTTGTCTGATAGATTGAAGAGTGATTTCGTTAAGATACATGGGGAAGATCATTTAAAACAGGCTCTGTCAAAAGGACATGGCGTGATAGTTTTTACTGCACACTTTGGTAATTTCACAATTATGGGGCCAAGACTTGCGGATAATGGTTACAAAGTCAACATTGTGATAAAAGACACAGCAGAAAAACGCATAAGCAAACTTGCTCAGCAAACACGAATCAAGATGGGAATCAATACGATATTTTTCAAGCCGCAAATCAAGTGCACAAAAGCCTGCATTGAAGCCCTTAAAAAGAATCAGGTTCTCATCCTTCTTGCCGATCAGAATTACAAAAAAGGCGGCGTATTCGTAGATTTTTTCGGCAAGCCGGCCGCCACTGCCGCCGGGCCTGCTTTCCTGGCTATTTCCTCGGGAGCACCAGTTCTTCCTATGTTCATGCTTCGCAACAAAAATGATACTCACAGCCTGATTATTGATGAGCCTGTGGAAATAATCAGAACCAATCGAAAAAAACATGATATTGAACACAATATGCAGAAAATGACCAATATTATTGAATCATATGTTTCTCGATATCCTGACCTCTGGGCATGGAATCAAAGACGGTGGAGAAGACAACCTGACCTGTCAATATAAATTCTACTATGTTTATGGCAAACTGATTCGCAGCAAACCAGAAGATGCGTTCAGCCCTTCTAACTGATAACCACCCAAACCAGCCGGCATAAAAACACTGGTGCCTGGTTTAACATCCAAATGGTATTCCCCTACCCCTATCCTACTCTGTCCCTGCTCAACAAACAGCACGTGAAAGCTTGCTCCATCCATGGAACATGACAGCGATTCCGACAACTCTATTCTCTCGATCCTGAAATAAGGACAATTCAGCAGTTCCCCGATAGAATCACAAGCATGGCTGACGTTCTCCGCTTTCGCGTCGTTATCATCATTCCAGTGAATGACACGCATTGCCTTATCAATATGAAGTTCACGAGGCTTTCCGTCATGACCGACCCTTTCCCAATCATAAACACGATACGTAGTGTTGGAATTCTGTTGAATCTCTAATAACAGACAGCCCTCGCCAATGGCGTGAACAAGACCGCCGGGAATATAAATCACATTGCCATGTGATACAGGCACGGATTGAAGAAGATCTTTAACCTTTCCTGTATTAAGCGCTTCGCGAAATGCTGTTTCGTCCACATCAGGCTTCAACCCGGCATAAACAACAGCGTCAGGCTCAGCGTCCAACACATACCACATCTCGGTTTTCGGCTCTCCGCCGACCTTGCCGGCGGATTCTTCATCAGGATGAACCTGAACGCTAAGACGCTGTTTGGCATCAATAATTTTTATGAGCAATGGAAAAGTATCATGAAAGCGCTCACGCCCCAAAAGCGCAGTACCGTAGTCTTGAATCAGATTATGAAGAGTTCTTCCTGCTAAAGCGCCATTGACTACCACGCTCATGCCTTCCGGGCGATCCGTAATTTCCCATGATTCCGCAATAATTCCGGGTGGAACTGACCTGCCGTACCTCCGCTGAATCCGGTCCCCGCCCCAGATATAATCCTTGTAAACAGGCTCGAACATTAAAGGATACAGATCAGGTAATGAATTCATATTTTTCCCCTTTATCCGTGCTATCCGCGCAATCCGCGGTTTAAAGACTTTTCGGATTGAATCTACTTAATGAACTTTATAAAATCGATTGGCCGGGCGATTGTTTCAACAGCTCCGTGTTCTCGTAACTCCTGCTCCGATCTAAAGCCCCACAATGCGCCAACAGGAAACATCGCGGCGCGAACAGCAGTGGTCATGTCAACACCACTGTCACCGAGATAGAGAAACTCACCAGTTGGGATATTCAAGCTTCGGGCTATCTCGCAGGCGCCCACAGGATCAGGCTTCAGAGGAATTCCCTCTCTCTGCCCTAATATCATTGCGAACTCCCATTTGGAGAAAAACTCTCGAACACACAGCTCTGCAAAATCATGAGGTTTATTCGTAAGCACAGCCATCTTGACGCCTTTGTCAGTAATGGCATCCAGCAGTTCCGGCACTCCATTATACGGACTGGTCTTTACCTTCCAGTTGTATTTGTAGTCCCTGCGAAACGCTGCAAGACAATCCGCTATCAACTCTTCATTCCGCTTCTCGTCCGGTAATACGCGTGACACAAGCGAGGTTGATCCATTGCCAACGAAATAGCGATAAGCCTGAGTCGGATGAGTACAAAACCCCTTATCTCGCAAAACACGATTTAATGAATCGGCGAGATCTTCCAGAGTGTCAAGCAAAGTCCCGTCTAAGTCAAAAACTACAGCTTTATATTTCATCTTTTTTTTGTATCATGTATTTGTACTGGGGCATCTGTTATTCAGAGTTACTTTTCGCGACATTCCTCACTATACCATCCAATTCCATGCACTGAAACGGCGCTCTGTATTTGCACTGCGTACAAACGATAAACTCAGGATTACCAGATGGAAACGGGGTCATAACCACCCTGCACTTCGGGCAGTACGCGATTTTATCTATGCTTCCATCAGCCCCTTTTTTCCAAAGCACTCCGTGATCTTCTATAAACGGATCAATTTTAACATGCTGGAACACGGATTTTTCAAGTTTTGTAACGGTTTCTTTAAGGCCGCGTATTTTTTTCTTGAGCTCCTCGTTTTCCGCTTCCAAAGCATTATATTTGTCCTGCTGTAAAACGAGTTTTTCCTTTGCCACAGACAAGCCGGGGTATTCTTTTATTAAATCTTCTAACCAGTTCATTTGAAATTATTCCATAATATGCCATTGAAGGCTTTGTTCATTATTTAGTGTAGTGTCAAATCAATACACTGAACCTTAAATCCGACAGCTGACAGATTGCACACACACATTCGAAAAAAATTTCAAATAGCGTCTATATCAAACGATCAGGGGAATATCCGTTTCCCTGCCTTTATTTTGAGCTGACACATAACCAGCATAAAGCGTGCTGACAGTGTCAGCCGCCAACATGGCACTGCTTTCAGGTTCGCGTCCATCCCTAAGGGCTTCCATGAAATCCTGAAGCTCCTGCGGATAACCGGTCATCCAGTTTTCGTCTGGCGATGGGAAACTCCAGCCCTGCTTGGTACCCAGCTTTTCGGTGAGATAAACGTCTTCAAGCTGTTTTTCGACAGGGTTATATAATACGTTGGCATCAACGGGATTAATATTACACCGCATGCGGTGATTATTCCCATAAACTTCAAGCCAGTTATGAACTCCGCCCATCACCAATTCGCACGAAAAAATATCAGCTACCATGCCGTCATCAAACATGACATGAACCTGAACAAAATCCTCAACATCAGTGTAATCCGTTCTGAGATGTCCCTGATCAATAAATAACGGATTGGCAGTAATACAGTGAGTGCGGCAACTGATGGTTTTCGGCCGGATGGGGATTTTATTCCTTATCTTGCCTTCAACACGTTTAAGATACAATGCCGCAGTCAACGGATGACAGCCTTTACCAACCAGAGCACCACCTCCAGACAAATTCCAATGGCCATAAGCCGTGCTGGCACTGCCGCTGTGACTTTCTTCACCATGAATCCACAATATCTGACTTTTCGCGGCATTAAGAACAGCCACTTCTTTCCGAATGGAAGGCGCATATACCCAATTTTCGGCATACATGATAATTACCTTGTTCTTCCTTGCCGCGTCAATCATACGCTGCACGGATGACAGAGCATGGTCAAGCAAAACCTGCTTATCCGCCTTATCACCACGCCAGCCAGGATCGCCGGGGCCATAAGCGCCGGTAAAAGGTTTCTCGACAATCACATGACACCCCTGTTCCGCTGCCTGAACACAAAGCGGTTCATGAAGCGCGCCGGGAACGCAAAGATCCACAACATCCACTTCGCGAATCATATCCTCATACGTTTCAAATGCCTTGATCCCGTGTTTCCCTGCAAAGGACTCCCTACTCTCCTTTGTTTTAGAAAACACGCCAACTACTTCCAGGTTGACGCCGCTCACATGTTGATATGATTCCATGTGAAAATTCGCTGCAAAGCGCGAACCGGCTATTCCGATTTTAATATGTGTTTTTATGTAACTACTCAGGCACAAAGTGACAAAGTGGCTAAAATGCCTAAAGTGAGCTAAAGTTTCCCTAGCCCGGCAGCCGCCGGACTTCTTTGGGCAAGCATTTACAACTTTCAACTTATAACTTTAAACTTTTAACTTCTTCATGCAAACCATGTCATCGTTTTCGAAGCGCTTCATGCTAATAAAAAGTTAATTTCTCTTGAGATTTCTTCACTTTGTGCCTTTGGTACTTTGTGCCTTTGTGCCTACCTGAACAGTTACGTTTTCATGTAACTATTGTAGTGTCAGTTAAACACCTTTCTAATGTGGCGCTGAACGTTTCGTTTTGCGCCGGCGGTCATTCTTGCCTGAGCGCCGCACTACGTGCCGCGTTTTAGGAGGGCCGACATGTCTTTTTTTCGATGTCCGACCTTTATGCGCGTCGCCTTTTATTCCATATATCGTGAAATCAATATGGTGCTTGTCGAAATCGACTCTGTTTACGTGTACTTTGACCCGCGTACCTATTGAATACTCGACCGATTCCGCCTTAAGCGTATGACTCTGCTCATTGTAACGAACAAACCCGTCGGTAATGGAAGAAATATGTACCAGCCCCTGAAGTTCAAGCTGTGGCAGCTCAACAAACATGCCGAAATTCCTGATATTAACGACAATCGCATCATATACCAGCGGCAACTTTTTATCAATCTGCTGCTGCAGGAACCGATATTTTTTTATTTCAATAAGCATCTTCTCTGCGTTCTCCGCGACCTGCTCAGTCTTCGAAGCATGGATACCGATAGTCTCCAGAGCAGAATGAGCATAGGGGTTCCGTTTCCCTGTCAATCCAGCGGCAAGAATCCGATGAACGACAAGATCTGAGTAGCGTCGAATAGGCGACGTAAAATGCGTGTAAAACTTCTTTGCCAGCCCGTAATGGCCCAGAGCCGAGTTTGAATACATCGCGCGTTTCATGCTCTTGAGCACAGCCACTTTCACGTCATGTTCCAAAGGATTCCCTGTAACGGATTTCAAAAACGCGGACATGTTGCTGCGCTTTGACATATCGCCGGGATGGAACCCCATTTCCCGCAATTGTATTTCGAGAAGATCGACTTTGGCTTTTGGCGGCGGTTCATGAATACGATGCAAACTTTCAAATCCCCTTAAGCTCAATTCCTTGTCCACAGCCTCATTGGCGGCAACCATACATTCTTCAATCAACTGGTGCGAAATGTCATTCAGGTTTTTACGAATGTCAACAATCATTCCGTCCGGCCCAATGACGACCTTATATTCGGGCATATCAAGATCCAGCGCATACTTGGCAAATCGCCGTTTACGCAGTTGCTGTGCGAGTTGGTGAACCTGCCGAATAATTGCCATTGCATCAGCGTCAATCTTTGCCGGAGGATATCCATTCGTAGAATCACCTTGAAGAGCGGCAAAAACCTGTTCGTAATTCAGGCGCAGTTTAGACCGGATAACGCTCCGACAGAATTCCGATTGTATGGCATTCCCATTTTTGTCGAAAGTGATCAATACTGAAAAAGTCAACCTGTCTTCATGCGGCCTTAAACTGCATAATCCGTTTGACAGTTGCTCAGGAAGCATCGGTAAAACTTTATCAGGCAGATATACGCTGTTTCCGCGTCGGTGTGCTTCAACGTCCATTGGCGCACCAGGTTTAACGAAATGAGAGACATCAGCAATATGAACGCCCAGAACGCGGCGTCCATCTTTATCCATTTCAAGTGAAATAGCATCATCAAAATCTCGCGACACGGCGGGATCAATAGTGAAAATGAAACGATCACGAAAATTCCGGCGTTTTCCCGGATGGTCCATACGTTCAGGCGATGTTTCAGCCTCATGAAGAACCTCCGGCAGAAACGTCTCGGACAAACCGTAGTGCCGCATGATCGCCAGGGTGTCCAGCGAGGGATTAGACGCCGGCCCAATAACCTCAATGATTTCCGCTTCCGGACTGACATGTTTGTGTTCCCATTCGATGAACTGGATAACCACGCGATCCCCGGCGTTCGCGTCCTTTGGATCGGAAACATAAAAATCCTTGGCATATACAGGGTCAACAGGCACAACGTAATAAAAATTACGGGTTTTTTTCAAGGTGCCGGAAATCGCCCGCCTGGAACGTTTGAGAATCCTAATCACTTTTCCTGCTCGCCGCAGCACGGTCTCCCCCTGCTCCAGACGAACCACTACCCGGTCATGCGGCAAGGCTGTACTCAAACAATCACGGGGAATAAATACATCCGAAGAACCATCATAAGGAGATACAAACGCATTCCCTGACCGCACAATATCGATCTCACCGGTAACAAGGTCTGCAGGCTCACCAAGCGAATAATGATTCTGGCGGATTTTGACAATATCGCCATTTAGAACCATCGCATTTAAAAATAGCCGGAAACGTTTACGAACCTGACCGCGCAATCCTAAACTTTTCGCTAATTGTGACTCTGTCCACGACTTCTGATCAGAAGCCTGAAATACATCGAGAACGCTGTCCCGAAACTCATCTGTAAATAATTTCGATTTTCTCATAATCAGATTTTTTCTTGTCGCATGTACCATATGCCATAAATAACGTAACCAATGTCACAGGCCAGCCACACTATATAGTCGGCCCTGAAAAACCCTGATTTTAACCACCCGCGCTCCCGCGCTCAAGTG
>CAZBGF010000044.1:0-9195 GCA_964491255.1 uncultured Verrucomicrobiota bacterium | reverse complement strand
AGCTTTCCATCTTGCGTTACAACCGTCCACCCGTCACGAAGAACGTCAACCTCAGCGCACCCCATATTCACCATCGGTTCAATAGCCAATGTCATTCCAGACTTGAGTACAGGACCTTTACCCGGCCGACCAAAATTCGGCACCTGCGGGTCCTCGTGCATATTACGCCCAATCCCGTGTCCCACAAACTGGTGGACAATCGAACACCCTCCATTCAATGCTGTACGCTCAATCGCATGCGATATATCAGATAAATGATTTCCAACACGTGCTTTTTCAACACCTGCGGACAATGAGTTTTTTGTTGTTTCAACCAACCGAATGACATTCGGATCCGACACACCCACCATTACAGTTCTCGCCATATCTCCAACAAAACCATCAAAAATGACACAAATATCAATACTGACAATATCACCGATTTTAATCCGCCGTGAACCAGGAATTCCGTGAACCACTTGTTCATTCACTGAAACACAAATATTCCCTGGAAACCCGTGATAACCTAAAGAAGCGCTTTGCGCCCCAAAACCCTTGATCAGATCGCCTGCAGTTTCATCAATTGCCTTGGTCGTTACTCCTGGCGCAACATATTTTTCCAAATGATCGCAAATCTTTGCTGTAATTCGGCCAACGACTCTCATTTTTCTTAAATCATCATCATTTTTAATCACAATCATTTTTTATTCACTCTTAATTGCTTACAACCGATTGTTATGTTTACCCTGAAGAACATTTATAACGTCTGAAAAAGAATCATTACGATGCCGTGACGAATCAATTCTGACAAGAATACGCTTTTTTTCATAATACGAAATCAATTCTTCGGTCTGCTGATGGAATACAACTAACCGCTTTAAAATCGTCTCTTTCATGTCGTCAGGGCGCTGATAAAGCTCACCACCACAATAGTCACAAACGCCCTCCTTTTCAGGCGGTATATTCCGTATATGAAAACTGGCTCCGCATTTTCTGCAAACGCGCCTTCCCATCAACCGGGCTAACGTTACCTCTTCGGGAACAACTAAAAGAAATACAAAAACCAACTTCGCATTTCGCTGTGCAAAATGCATATCCAACAACTTTGCTTGAGTAAGTGTCCTCGGAAAACCATCAAACATATACTTGCAATTATCAGACCCCTTATCCAAACGATCCATAACTATCTTCAAAATCACATCATCTGGAACTAAATCCCCTTTATCCATATATGATTTAGCTTTACTGCCAAAAAGCGTTCCCTCTTCAATTGCCTCGCGCAACATATCGCCTGTTGCAATATGAATATAACCTTTTGACTTTTTAATGGCTTCTGCCATCGTCCCTTTTCCAGACCCAGGCACACCAAGTAATACAATAGCCGTGACACTCAATTATCGCCTCCCTCGAAGTTTACCCTTCTTAAGAAATCCATCATAATGCCGCATAATTAAATGCGATTCCACTTGCCGCATGGTGTCCAGCATCACCCCGACAATAATGAGCAGACTGGTGCCACCGAAAAAAGACGCCACAATCCAGGGAATATTAAATTGCCGAGCCATAATTGTTGGAATGATTGCTATAACCGTCAAAAAGACTGCCCCCGCCAATGTAATGCGCGTCATAGTCCTGTCCAGAAATTCAGCCGTTGATGTACCTGGCCTTATACCGGGAATATAGCCGCCAGCCCTCTTGAGATCATCGGCAATCTGAATCGGATTGAAGACAGTCGCCACCCAGAAATAGGAAAAGAAAAGGATAAACAGAGCATAGAAAAACAAATACAAGGACTTCCCCATATGAAAAGAAACCGCTAAATGCCTGCAAAAATCCGTAGGAATCATCTCTAATATTTTTTGCGGGAACATCAAAATAGCTGACGCAAAGATAATCGGCATTACTCCTGAATAGTTAATTCGCAGGGGCATAAACGTGCTTTGCCCTCCAAATACTTTTCTGCCTACAACTCGTTTTGCATATTGAACAGGAATTTTCCGTTGAGCCTGTATCATCGCATTGGTTGCCGCTATTACCAAAAACCCCATGATAAGAAGACCAATAAGATGAAAAACGGAAAATTGCGCTTCACCGCCAGCAGGCGGCTTAAACATTCGTATAGTCGCCTGCACAGCGGCGGGTAAACGACTGATAATGTTGACCGTGATAATCAAGGAAATTCCATTACCTACTCCAAATTGCGTAATCTGCTCTCCAAGCCACATCAATAACATGGTTCCAGTCGTCATGGTGGCTATTGTAAGTAGCCTGAAACCCCAGCCAGGCGCCATATTAAGAATGGGTCCGACACTCCCTCCGAATATAGCGCTTGGATTTTCAAGGGCCCGAGCCATAGCATAACCCTGAACAATGCACAGGAAAACCGTAAAATACCGCGTATACTGGGCTATCTTCTGACGACCAACATCTCCTTCGCGAGCCAGCCGCTCCAGAGAAGGAATAACCGCTGTCATCAGCTGGAAAATAATCGATGAGCTGATATACGGCATAATCCCCAAAGCGCCGACAGCGCAATTACTCATAGCACCGCCGCTGAACAAATCTACCAAACCCAGCAATCCCCCCCCGACTTTCGCTGAAATATTCTGTATCAAAGCATGCAGAGCAGCCGAATTGACGCCGGGTGTAGGCACAATGCTTACAAGGCGACAAACAAAAATAAGTCCAAAGGTGAACAGAAGCCGCTTTCGAAGTTCTTCCACCTTAAACGAATTGATAAACGCTGAAAACATAATATGAAGAATGGGTTATGGTTGATGGGGAAAAGGGAAACAGAAAGTAGAAAGAATATTCATTCCGACTTCTGACCTTTGACCTCTGTCTTCTGACCTCTGACCTCTGTCTTCTGACCTTTGGCCTCTGTCTTCTGACCTTTGGCCTCTGTCTTCTGACCTCTGACCTCTGTCTTCTGACCTTTGGAGTATGCTACAACCTCACATGTGCCACCAGCTTCAATGATCTTTTGACGCGCATTTTGACTGAATGCATGAACTTTTATAATCATTTTTTTTCTTAATTCCCCATTTCCGAGGATTTTTACGCGCTCATTACCATTGGCTAAACCAGCCTCCCGCAACATGGAAAAAGTCACCTCTGTTCCTTGTTCAAACCGTTCAAGACAGGAAACTTGAACCAGGGCATATTTCTTTTTTTGGCTATGGTTGAACCCGCGTTTGGGAACACGCCTGATAAGTCTCATTTGGCCACCTTCGAATCCAGCCTTATGTTTATGACCGGACCGGGAAAATTGACCTTTCTGGCCTCGCCCACAGGTCTTCCCCTTCCCTGATCCTCGGCCACAGCCAACACGCATTTTCCGGTGTCGCGCCCCGATAGAATTCTTAAGAGCATTAAGTTTGATTACCACTATAATCTCCAATTACAAATTAGGCCGCCTATGGCGAAAACTTTAAGGAGATCGGTCATTCTTGGCCGATTAGCAACCCCGAACGTTCGGGGTTCTCCTTTAAGATACAATTCGATCAATTCACTTTAAAATTCCTAATCATTACATTAGGTTGTTTAGACTGTAGCTCCGAAGTGTCAGAGTCCGATTATTCGGAACTATCCACCTTATATCAGTATCAACCTACCCCCAGCATGGCTCGGGTCTCTTCACGAGTTCTTAACTGCTTCAACGCCGCAACAGTAGCATGAACGACATTCCATTTATTGCTGCTTCCCAAAGATTTAGTCAATATATTTCGAATCCCTGACAGATGCATAACCGCTCGCACACTACCTCCGGCAATCACTCCTGTTCCAGGCGCTGCCGGTTTTAACATAACCCTTGCTCCTGAAAATTTCCCAAACACTTGATGCTGAATAGTATCCCCTGTGATCTTAATCCTGAACAATGATTTTCTGGCTAAATCTCCACCCTTCCGTATGGCATCCGACACTTCATTTGCCTTACCTAACCCATATCCAATCTGTCCTTGATGATCTCCCACCACAACCACAGCACTAAAACTAAGACGCCGTCCTCCTTTAACCACCTTTGAACAACGTGAGATGCGAACAACATATTCTTCTATTTCAGGTTCTGTAGATTCAACATTATTTCTTCTTGTCTTTGGTTTAAATTTCCGGTTTTGTAGTTTAGAATTCATAGTTTTAATCCGGTTATACGAGCCGCTTCAGCTATCGCTTTTACACGTCCTTTATAAATATTCCCGCCACGATCAAACACAACGTTGACAATACCCTTCTCCAAAGCGACTTCCGCCGCTCTTTTCCCAAGAACCTCGGCTGCAGCAACATTATTACTCCCTGAGGGGGTCTGCTTCAACGTTGACACTGCTCCTAAAGTCTCGTTTTTTATATCATCAATGAACTGCACATACATATGCTTGCCTGTAATGCATACAGACATCCGCGGACGGCTCTCGGTTCCTTTGATTTTTTTTCTGAGCCGAAAATGTCTTCTTCTGCGATAATCTAATCGAGTATTAAGTTTCATATCTATCTACGCTACTGTTTTTCCAACTTTACGTCGAATCCGTTCACCTTTAAATCGAATGCCCTTCCCTTTATAGGGTTCGGCGGGAAATAATGATTTAACTCGAGCAGCAAAATTACCAATCAACTGTTTGTCAGGACCACTAAGAACAATGTTTACATTACTATTGATTTTCATTTCAACTCCATCCGGAATGATCAATTCAGCAGGAGAGGAAAACCCCAGTAAAAAAATCGCTTTCCCGCCCTGAATGGAAGCCTTAAATCCTACACCCTGAATTTCTAATTCCCTGGTGTATCCAGTGGATACCCCTTCAACCATATTGGCAATCAAACTCCGATACAAACCATGCAAAGCTTTTAACTTCTTGTCATCATTTTTAGGGGCAATCTTGACAAGCCCCTCTTCAATACTAACGTCAAACTCATCCGGAACAATTATTAACAGCGTGCCCTTAGGCCCCTTTGCAGACAATGAATTTCCACTCAAATTCACATCAACCCCCGCCGGGATTTTCACTGGCTGTTTTCCTATTCGAGACATAATAACCTTCCTCCTGCCAGACGTGTCTGAACGCCGCGGGAAATTCCTACCAGATTGTGCAAAGCAATTCACCGCCAACATTCGACTCACGAGCCTCACGATCCGTGAACACACCTATTGACGTACTTATAATTGAAATGCCTGTTCCTCTCAAAACAGGCCGTAAATCACGTGATGCAACATATCGCCTTAACCCCGGCTTACTGACACGCCGTAATCCGCGGATTACGGGTTCCCGTTCGCGTCCTGGAATATATTTCAAATAAAGACGAAGGATTTTGTTGACTCCTCCACCTTCAGCCGTGTAGTCCTTAATATACCCCGTCCGTTTGAGAACGCGTGCAATTGCATCGATCATTTTCGAGTATGGAATTTCAACAAAATCAGCCTTCGCCATATTCGCATTACGAATACGCGTCAGCATATCACTAATAGAATCAGTATTACTCATAAAATTTACCTACCAACTTGATTTGGTCACACCTGGAATTTTGCCCGTTAAAGCCAATTCGCGAAAACAAATCCGGCAAAGCTGAAATTTACGCAAATATGCCCTGGATCTGCCGCATCGACGGCAACGATTATATGCACGAGCACTGAATTTCGCCTTTCGATTCGCCTTCACAACTAATGATGTCTTTGCCAATTAAAATCCTCCCTTCAACCACTATTTTTCTTCATCAGAAGCAAACGGCATTTCCATTAACCGTAAAAGGTCTCTGGCTTCATCGTTTGATTTTGCTGTTGTGACAATGCTGATATGCATTCCCTGGATTTTCTTCACATTATCCGGATTGATTTCAGGAAAAACGGTCTGCTCACTCAATCCAAGCGTATAGTTTCCATGCCCGTCAAAAGATGTTGGTGATAATCCACGGAAATCCCGTAGACGTGGAAAAGCCACGTGAACCAAACGATCATAGAATTCATACATGCGTTTTCCCCGCAAGGTAACCATTGCTCCTACCGTCATTCCCTCTCGTAATTTAAAACTAGCAACACTAATTCGAGCTTTTCTGACCACAGGACACTGCCCTGTAATTGCCGCTAAATCATCCAGTAAATTTTTCAGCATATCATTTTCGACAGACGTGTTAATACCCATATTGACCACAACTTTTTTCAAGCGTGGAACCTGTAAAAGATTCTTATAGCCCCTCAACCGCTTCAGTTCAGAAACCACTTCACTGAAATATTTATCCTTCATCCTTGCCATTAGTAAACCTCTTATCTAAGCATCAAATCCATGTGAGCATATCTTGCAGTGCCGGGCTGATTTTCCAGATTCAAGCCTCTTATGTAAAACCTTAACACCCTTCTTGCAATGCGGGCAATATAACAAAAGATTTGAAATCGCTACGGGGCATTCTTTGTCCACAATAGCACCTTGCGGATTATCCTGGCTTTTACGAATGTTTTTCTTGATATAATTCACGCCTTCTACAATCACACGGCCCTTTGCCGGAAGCACTTGAAGAACTTTCCCTGTATTCTTCCCCGTAGCAGCACTACCGGATATCACAGCCACGATATCATTCCGTTTGACATGCATTTTTTGAACCATTATTACAAAACCTCCGGTGCAAGTGAAATAATCTTGGAAAAATTCTTTTCGCGCAACTCCCGTGCAACCGGCCCGAAAATACGAGTACCCAACGGATTCATTTTCTCATCCACAATCACAACCGCGTTGCTGTCAAAACGTAAGGCCGATCCATCCGAACGCGGCGTCGCATGCCTTGTTCTAACGATTACAGCCGTACATACATCACCTTTTTTAACCAGCCCCCCGGGCTGAGCTTCTCTGATAGCAACCTTTATTAAATCCCCTATACGCCCATATTGTCTGCTCTGCCCAAGAATACGAAAACATTTGACTTTCCGGGCGCCTGTATTATCCGCCACACTCAAACATGTCTGCTCGATAATCATAATGTACCATCTCATTCACGATAGTGTAATATACACCATCAACAACTATAAAACAACTTAACCAACGACATTAACACATTTTGCGGTATCCGCAAGGCGTCGCAACAAACACTAATCCAGAATTTCAACCAACCGCCAGCGCTTAAGAGAGCTTAAAGGTCGCGTTTCAGTAATCTTGACTTTATCACCGATTTTCGCCTGATTTTTTTCGTCATGAACGTGACATTTGGTTGAATGCCTGACCTCTTTCCCATACTTGGGATCACGCACACGACGTTCGACTTTAACGACAATGGTTTTATCCATGGCGTCACTAATCACAAATCCAACGCTTTCCCTGCGTTTTCCCCGTTCTTTTTTGACATTTGACATAGAGTCTATATCCTCGTAACTATTTTTGTTCACGTAAAACAGTTTTTATTCGTGCAATATCCTTGCGAAGATGGCGAAATCTTAACGGATTCTCTACTTTGCCTGTTACTTTAAGCATTGAAAGATCAAATTTCTCTTTCAACAAATCCTGATATCGTTGCTCCAACTCTTCGGTTGAAAGATCTCTAAATTCTTTCGTCTTCATGATATTCTTTTCTCAAATTTCAGAAGGGCGAGAAACAAATCGCGTTCGGATTGACAATTTCGATGCAGCCAACCTAAGCGACTCACGAGCCATTCGCTCATTCACACCACCTACCTCAAACAGCATTCGCCCGTTTTTCACAACTGCGACCCAATACTCAGGAACTCCTTTTCCTTTTCCCATACGGGTCTCCAAAGGTTTTTTACTAACCGGCTTATCCGGAAAAATCCGAACCCACACTTTTCCCTTCCTCTGCATATGGCGGTTAATAGCAACACGACATGCTTCAATCTGTTCGGATTTAATCCAAGCTCGACCGAGCGCTTGCAATCCATAATCCCCGAAACTCAAAGTATTCCCAACCGTTGCATTGCCCTTGCGACTGCCACGATGAACTTTCCGGAATTTCGTTCGACTAGGAATTAACGGCACGCTTCACTCCTCCTCTGACTTCATCTTTTTCTTCTTTTTCCTTGCAAATCCACACCTTGACGCCAACACAACCCGCCGTTGTCATCGCATGGATAAAACCATAATCAATATTGGCCCTCAATGTGTGCAAAGGAATTTTACCTTCCTTATAATCCTCACGCCGCGCAAGCTCGGCCCCGCCCAAACGACCCGCTGCTGAAATTTTGACTCCTATCGCACCCGCAGCCATTGTGGTATGGATGGCTTTCTTCATCGCGCGGCGAAATGACACGCGCCGAGTCAGTTGAAGAGCAATATTTTCTGCAACTAATTGGGCATTCATATCCGCATTCCTGATTTCTTTAATATCCAGATAAATTTCTTTTCCGGTTATCTTGATTAACTCCTCACGAAGTCGTTCGACATCCTCACCCTTGCGACCAATGACGACGCCAGGCCTGGCTGTGTAAATCGTTGCCCTTACACGATTGGCATATCGCTCAATCAATACATCCGGCACAGCCGCACCCTCCAGCCGTTTCTTGACCACGTCTCTAATAATAAGATCCTCATGGAAAAAATCACCATAGGTCTTTTTCTCTGAATACCAACGTGACCGCCAGTTTTTATTAACCGTAACTCTCAATCCTATCGGATTAACTTTCTGCCCCAAAATTCGATTCCTTTCCTGTTTACTTGTCAGTCATTCACCAGTACAACCTGAATATGACTGCTTCGTTTCAAAATCGGCCTTGCCATACCTCTTGAGCGGGACCAATAACGCTTTGACGATGGCCCCTGCCCAACCAGCACATGCTCTACGCGAAATTTATCTGCTGATAACTTGGCATTGTTTTCCACATTGGCAATGGCAGATTTTAACGTTTTCCCAACTAACCGTGCCGCCTTTTTGTTACTGAATTGCGTCAGCTTAAGTGCATCAGCCACCGACAGACCTTTAAGCAGTCGGGCGAATGGCACAACTTTCGAAGGCGATATTCTAACATATTTGGATTCAGCAATGATTTTCATTTAAATTCAGCAATTCTTCCACTAAGGCACGAAAGCACAAAAAAAGAGTATAAGAAAATAAACCTTTAACCTTTCGGGTCTTAGTGCCTTTGTGGCTATTTCGAAATCCCTAAGTTTCCCTGACCGACCCGAGCGTCGGCTCGGGCAGGCAAGTCGCTAAACAGCGACGCTATTTCAACACCACAGACTTATCTGTATGCACACCATGCTTTCTGAATATCCGCGTTGGAGAAAACTC
>CAZBGF010000043.1:0-9209 GCA_964491255.1 uncultured Verrucomicrobiota bacterium | reverse complement strand
TTCCTGAACCATGGCAAACGCGGCATCCCCCACCGCGTTCATCGCGAATGAAGAAAAGAGAAACGGCAGCATCGCGCCGAGCAAAAGACCAGCTGTTACATTCGGCTGCGTCACGTCTATGGATGAAAGACCAACCGTTTCACAAAAAGCCGCGAACAAAGCCAGTGCTGTCAGAGCGGCGGAACCAATGGCAAACCCTTTACCAATAGCGGCTGTTGTATTACCGACAGCATCAAGCTTATCTGTGCGCTGTCGCACTTCCTTTTCAAGTCCTGCCATTTCCGCCAGGCCGCCCGCGTTATCCGCTATCGGGCCATAGGCATCCACCGCTAACTGAATACCTGTCGTGGCCAGCATGCCCAACCCTGCAATGGCAATACCATACAAACCGGAGAATCTGTAAGCAATGATAATGGCAGTCGCAAGCGCAACGGATGCAAGACCAGTTGACAACATACCATTGCCCAGTCCTGCAATAATATTTGTAGCGGCGCCCGTAACTGAAGCGTCAGCAATACGATTCGAAGGGCCTCTGCCTTCAGAGGTGTAATACTCGGCCAGCAATCCAATGATAACACCACCAATCAACCCTGTAATGGTTGCGTAAAAAACCCCGGACGCCTGAAAAGTAACACCATTCAACACAAACGTCGCAGGCACCATTTGGATGACAATTGGATATGTCAAAATTGCCATCACCACTGCCGCCCCAATCGTTCCAATATTGAGAGCCGTCTGAGGATTGCCGCCCTCCCGTGTTCTGACCAGGAATGTTCCGCCTATTGACACCAGTACTCCTGCTCCAGCCAACAACAAAGGAAGCAATACCAGGGGAAGCCCGCCGGTCGTTGCTCCAAGAATCATAGCACTGACAATCGTACCTACATATGATTCAAACAGATCAGCGCCCATTCCCGCAACATCACCCACGTTATCCCCGACGTTATCGGCAATAGTCGCCGGATTTCTTGGATCGTCTTCCGGAATACCCACTTCAAGTTTCCCGACAAGATCAGCTCCTACATCAGCAGCCTTCGTATATATACCGCCTCCAACACGGGCAAAGAGCGCGATTGAGCTCGCACCCAGCGAAAAACCGGATACGATCGGCAGTACCGTGTTTTGTACACTGTTGATTTCAGTCCCGAAAATTTTTAAATAAATGATGGTTAAAACAGAAAGACCCAGCACACCAAGCCCCACAACACACATACCCAAAACTGATCCGCCGGAAAAGGCCACCTTAAGAGCCTGCGGTAATCCCTTTCGAGCCGCGTTGGTTGTCCGCATATTAGCGGCTGTCGCAACCATCATACCAAAAAAACCCGCAAGTCCCGAACAGAATGCCCCTACGACAAAGGAAACAGCCACCAGCCGGACAAAACCCTGGTTTAATAACGCCAGAACACCCGCAACTATAACAATGAATATGACTAAAACCTTGTATTCGCGACACAAAAAAGCCATGGCGCCTTCCCGTATAGCAGCGCCAATTTCCTGCATCTTTTCCGTTCCCGGGTCCTGCTTGTTGACCCATATTGTTTTCAACCATGCAAAAACAAGCGCAATGACGCCAATACCCGCAACAACATAAAGAATATTACTGTTCACAAACGACCTCCTTTGTTTATTTTGTATATGGATTTCCGTAAAATGTATTTCGCGGAATTCTATGTTTTAAATTCTTTTTTGACCTCAGCAAACATTTTTACAGCAAAATCAATATCTTCAAGAGAATGAGCCGCTGAAATCTGCACACGGATTCTTGCCGCTCCCTTTGCAACAACTGGATAGAAAAACCCGATAACATATACCCCTTTTTCAAGCAGTCGGGAAGCCATTTTCTGCGCCAGCTTCGCATCGCCTAACATGATGGGTACGATAGGATGAACCCCGGGATTTACCGCGAACCCGTTTTCCTTCATTTTTTCTTTGAAGCATTGTATATTTTCATCGAGCTTGTCTTTCAACGCTGTTGACGAGGAAACCATATCCAACGCTTTTATACCAGCACACACGACACATGGAGAAACAGTGTTGGAAAAAAGATAAGGCCGTGAGCGCTGACGCAGTAAATCTATGATTTCTTTCCTTCCGCTTGTGAATCCGCCACTGGCTCCGCCAAGCGCTTTTCCAAGCGTGCCGGTTATTATATCCACACGGTCAGACACATCGCAATATTCGGATGTGCCTCTTCCTGTCTTTCCCAGGACACCGGTAGCATGTGAATCGTCAATCATAACCATAGCTTCGTACTTGTCTGCAAGACAACAGATGTCCTGGAGATTGGCATTGGTCCCGTCCATGGAAAATACACCGTCAGTTGCAATCAGACGAAACCGGCAATCAGCCGCTTCCCTGAGTTGCGTTTCGAGATCACTCATGTCATGGTTCTTGAAACGCAGACGTTTCGCCTTGCAAAGCCGTATGCCGTCGATGATGCTCGCATGGTTGAGTGAGTCGCTGATAACAGCATCTTCTTCTGACAGCAGTGTTTCAAAAAGCCCGCCATTCGCGTCAAAGCAAGAGCTGTAAAGGATCGTTTCCTGAGTACCGAGATATTCAGAAATTTTTTGCTCAAGCGTCTTGTGGATTTGTTGTGTCCCGCAAATGAAGCGCACGGATGAGAGTCCGTATCCCCACTTATCCAGGCCGGCCTTTGCAGCTTTAATAATTTCAGGATTATCAGCAAGACCGAGATAATTATTGGAACACATGTTGAGAACTTTCCGGCCTGCCGCCACATTGATCATCGCGCTCTGTGGGCTTGTGATAATTCGTTCGTCTTTAAAAAGCCCACTTTCCTTTATCTCGGCCAGTTGCCGGCTTAAATATGATTTCATTGTATTAATCATAGCATATATTCTTTAATTTGAATCGCTCCAGTCAAGAATGACCTTTCCTGATTTCCCCGACCGCATCACATGGAACCCCTCTTCAAAGAGCTCATATCGAAACCGATGGGTTATTACAGGCGAAATATCCAAACCCGTCTGGATCATGGATGTCATCTTGTACCAGGTCTCATACATTTCCCTGCCATAAATCCCCTTGATTGTTAACCCGTTAAAAACCACGCTGTTCCAATCAATACGGGCATCGGACGGTTGTATTCCGAGCATGGCGATTTTGCCGCCGTGACACATATTTTCCACCATGCTCCTGAAAGCTTCCTCACTGCCCGACATTTCAAAGCCTACGTCAAAGCCTTCCTTCATGTCCAATTCCTTAATCACATCTTCAATCTTCGTTTCAGTTACATTCACGGCACGAGTAGCTCCCATTGATTTTGCCAGAGACAGTCTGTATGGATTGACGTCCGTTATTACAACATATCGCGCTCCAGCATGTTTAGCAATAGCCACGGCCATTATTCCAATTGGTCCAGCGCCAGTGATTAAAACATCTTCGCCAAGCACGCTGAATGACAAAACCGTGTGAGTCGCGTTGCCAAGAGGATCAAAACATGAAAGTATGTCCAGCGGTATATTAGGATCACAGTACCATACATTTGTCTGTGGTATAGACAGATATTCGGCAAATGCACCATCCCTGTTTACACCAACGCCGCTGGTATTCATACATAAATGCCTGCGCCCGGCAAGGCAGTTTCTGCAGTGCCCGCAGACAATATGGCCTTCGCCGCTGACCAGATCACCTTTACTGAAATCATTGACACTACTGCCTATATCTTCTACATACCCGACGAATTCATGACCAATAACCATTGGCGTTGGAATGGTCTTTTGCGACCACTCATCCCAGTTATAGATATGAACGTCTGTCCCGCAAATAGCGGTCTTGGCAACTTTTATTAAAACATCCTCTATCCCAACCTCAGGAACATCAACTTCGCCAAGCCATAGCCCCGGCTCGGCCTTTTTTTTAATCAAAGCCTTCATTTTTTCCATAACATAATTCCTACTCTTGTATGTTTTTTTTTACAAAATTAAAAAAAAGATTACCCGATTACCAAAATCAGGTCAATGCTTCAAACCAGAAAATGTCAATTGACAAAATGAACAGCTTTCATGATAATACAAAGAAATCGTTAAAAAGCAAGTTGCAGGCAAACAGAAAGGAACTGACCATGACGGATCATGAACAAATAGCGGAAAGCTCGGATTTCAAGAACCGGAAAACGGGGCTCGTAGTATTTGGAATCCTTCAGATTATTCTTGGCGGAATTTGCGCGCTCATGGCACCGTTAATGATATTTGGTATGATTGTATCAACTTCTCTTAAAGACAGCTCTACTACATCTATGAACTCTAACATGATGATTCCCAGTGTTTTGTTTTATGTTCTAATCGCTGTCTGGTTCATCTGGATGGGGATCGGATCAATTAAAGCCCGACGTTGGGCAAGAGCGCTTTTGTTGGTTTCTTCATGGATATGGCTTATCAGCGGAATAATTGGACTTGTTTTCATGCTGATACTAATCCCTGGCATGTACGACCAGATGGGCAAAAGCGGTCTGATGCCCCAAACCATCGCAGTTATCATAGAGTACGTAACAATTGGGTTTACAGCGGTCTTTTACGTGATCATACCAGGAGTGCTTGTTCTTTTCTACGGAAGCAGGAATGTGAAGGCGACATGCGAGTTCCATGATTCCCGTGTTCGTTGGACTGATAAATGTCCTTTGCCTGTTCTTGCCGTGAGCTTATTATTTGTATTCTCGGCGAGTTCGATGTTGTCCATAGGATTTTACGGGTGGGTGATTCCGTTCTTTGGATTCATCTTAAGCGGTGTTTCAGGAGCAATGGTAGCACTCGTTGGCATATTACTGCTTGGTTACACAGCATGGGGCACATACAAGTTAAACATCAAGGCGTGGTGGTGCGCAGTCTTAATAAGTGTTGCATGGGTAATTTCTATAGGCATTACATTCTCGCGTGTGAGTTTGTTGGATTTCTATGAAAAGATGGATCTTCCCGCGGAACAACTGGATATCATAAAACAATCCGGTATACCGCAAAATTCTACTATGGTCTTGTTGTTCGGGCTCTGGATTATTGGCTTCCTGGGGTATTTACTTTACACGAGAAAATACTTTACGCATCCTCCTGCACAAGGAAGTGCTTCATCCTAAATTTTGTATTAACCTTTAAGTAGACCCTGTTCGAAAAGGTCTTGAAACTTAAGAATGTAAAAAACAAAAAAGATGTTTACTCAGGCACAAAGTGACAAAGGCACCAGCCTTCGCCCCTTCGACATTGCTCAGGGCTACGGCTTGGCAGGCATAGGCACAAAGCATAAAGAAATCCAGCGAGTGCGGGACAGACAAAATTTTCTTTGATTTTTTTCCATATTATTTTGTCCATTTTGTTAATTCTGTCTAAAATTCTTAATTCTTTTCAGGATTTTGTCTTTCAGGGGCTTTTCGTATAGGCTTTAATTAGACCCCGAAGCGGGGCAACTTTATCCGATTCCATCCGGCAGGGTGAGTCGCTCTTTAGGACGGCTCGGCCAGAGGCCTCGCCCTACCAACTTTGAAATTCCTAAGCTTTTAATTACGATTCAAGACCGATATGGAAGGCCTGGAGATTTATGTCTAAAAGCGCCTTTTTCACTCCAGTAAGACTCATGGCCAGGGCTTTTTCCACAGTCTCAACAGGTATCAATGGCTTTCCGGCAAGTAAGGCGCCAATCATGCCCAGATTCGCCGCTTTTGGATTTCCCGCTTGATCAGCTATTTCTGTTGCTCGAACATATGTATATCGTTCATGTTTGTCGACATGGCACAGTGACTCATTGATAATGGCTGATCCGTGTTTATCGAGTTGGCCCAGAAATCGGTCTGCACTTTGTTGATTCATAATAATCATGGAATCAAACGTTTCAGCAGTCGGTGACGCGATATCGTCAGAAGATAGAATAACCTGGCAGTGGCATGTTCCGCCTCTGACTTCAGCGCCATAGGCAGGAAAATAGGTAATAAACGATATGGTGTCGAGAGCTGCCTGAGCCAGGAGTTTACCGATGAAAAGGATTCCCTGTCCTCCTGATCCAGCAATAAGGATACGTTCATGCATGAATTGGAACTCCTTCTTTTCTGAAAACCCGAACTGGAAACTGAGCGGTCATTTCCTTTTTCACGAACTGCAGTGATTCAACAGGTGAAAGCCGAAGATAGGTGGGACAAGGCGACAGTAATTCGACAAAACTGTAGCCTTTTTCATCTATCTGGGCCTTGAAAGCCGTTGTAATGGCTCGCTTCGCTTTCATAATTCCTTTTGGGCTGTCCAGAGCTACCCGTTCAATGTAATAAGGATAATCCAATGTATTAAGAAGCTCGCACATACGGATAGGATATCCCATAAGCTTTGGGTCGCGGCCTTTTGGTGATGTTGCGGTTTTCTGACCTATAAGAGTTGTTGGCGCCATTTGGCCGCCCGTCATGCCGTATACGCTGTTATTGATGAAAATAATTGTAATATTTTCTCCGCGATTAGCCGCATGAACTGTTTCAGCCAAGCCGATTGCGGCTAAATCACCATCACCCTGATAGCCAAAAATGATTCGGTCGGGACGTGATCGTTTCATTCCGGTAGCTACGGCTGCAACACGGCCATGGGCAGCTTCGGCAAAGTCGCAATCAATATAATCATAAGCAAGTACAGCACAGCCTACGGGTGCTATTCCAATTGTTTTTTCACGAATGTCCAGAGCATCAATCACTTCAGCAAGAATTTTGTGAGCCATGCTGTGTCCACAGCCTGGACAATAGTGCATAGGCACATTGGTCAAGCACTGGGGACGGCTATACCCTTTTCTGGTTTTGGATGATGACATTATATTCTCGATTACTGTTTCTCTGAAATCGTTGGTAATGCGTTGAAAATTTCCAGTTCCGTAGGAACCCGGCCGCCTGAATATCCTTGGAAATGAACTGGTGCCCGACCGCATACTGCAAGCCTGACGTCCTCGACCATTTGGCCAAAATTCATTTCAACGACCAATATTGATTTCACCCCGGCTGACAACTCGGCCAGACGTGTAGAGGGAAACGGCCAGAGCGTGCTTGGACGGAACAAGCCGGCTTTAATTCCCTGCGAACGCGCTTTTTTTACTACTCCTTTTGCAATTCTGGCGCATGTGCCCCAGGCGGCTATAAGAATTTGACAATCATTGGTTTGAATTTCCTCAACCTTGGTCTCTGACAGAGCAATACGCTGATAGCATTTTTGAAGTTCATAATTATGCTTTTCGAGCGCTCCTTCTTTAAGATACATGGAACGAATGCAATTAGGTTTCCGTCCGTCTGCGCCGGTTAATGCCCATGATTTTTCAGGCAGAATAGGTGGAGGTCCTTTGCGGAGCGTGATTGGCTCCATCATCTGGCCGAGTTGTCCGTCAGTTAGAATCATCACAGGGATTCGGTAGTAATCGGCTAATCGAAAAGCTTCTACTGTAAAGTCATGCATATCCTGCACAGACGCCGGGGCCAGCACAATAATATGATAATCACCATGGCCACCACCCTTCGTGGCTTGAAAATAGTCACCTTGAGAAGGCCCGATATTGCCAAGCCCTGGTCCACCCCGTTCCACATTAACTATCACCGCAGGCAATTTTGCGCCCGCAAGGTATGAAATCCCTTCCTGTTTCAAACTGATGCCCGGCGATGAGGAACTTGTCATAGCCCTTTCGCCCATACACGATGCTCCGAAAACCATATTAATTGCAGCCAGCTCACTTTCAGATTGAATAAAAACACGGCCTTTCTCTATCATGTGTTTGGCCATATAGGCGGTAAGTTCATTTTGAGGCGTGATGGGATAGCCAAAATAGCACTGGCATCCGGCACGAATTGCCCCCTCTCCAATCGCTTCATTGCCTGTCATGAGCACACGAGACGCCATTTTATTTTTATTCATGGTCATGATTATTTTGTTCTATTTCAATTGCCGCATCCGGACAAATAATGGAGCATTGCAGACAGCCCTGACAATCATCCTGTGAACTGATTTCAGGAAAGTGAGCGCCCTTAGAGTTTATGGATGATGACATGGATAGCAAAGATTTCGAACATACTTCAATACAGAGTTCGCATCCCTTACATCGCTCTTTATCAATTTTAATTAGAAAACCCATAGTACCAAGAGAACCGGTGTTTTAAAATAATCGGAATTATTCATAATTATTTATCAGCAACAGAGAAAAGTTTGACACTAACAGTATGGCTTGTCCAGAATTAATTGTACCTGAACAGTTGTTTTTTTAAAAAAATCAAAAAAAATATCTGGTATTATCTCAAAACAAGTGAGAAGATGATTTTTCAGATTCAGGAGAGGTTCATATGGAGCAATCATGAAAAAATCAAGATTTATGAAGTAAATACTCAGTGAACCACGTTGTCCAGTAGAGAGTAACCACAGATGACACAGATATTAACAAAAAATAATCAGTGAATCCCGTTTTGCGTGGCAATCTGCCTGCCCGCCGTAGCCAGGAAGGGCGAAGGCTGGGTGCTTTCCATATATGGTGTTTACTGAATACTTACCTTATGAATCACCTGTTTTGGGATAATAATAATAATAAACATCTGTAGTAATAATGAAATTCCCTTGCTTGCCAACGTAGCTCAGCTGGTAGAGCAGCGCATTCGTAATGCGCAGGTCGTCGGTTCGACCCCGACCGTTGGCTTTGTTGATTATCAAGCCTTTACACCATTTCATCCCCCCCTCGACAACCCCGTCATAGGTCAAGTGTAACGAAAATTGTTACACTTTTTTCTTGCAATCCCCGTTTTATATGGTAGGATTGAACCTGAAACAGTCTGAAACCATACACAAGGGGAAATTATGGGAAGCATTACAAAAAGATCCGGAAGCCCGTTTTTTTATGCCCGGTTCACGGAAAACGGAAAAGAAAAATGGATCAGCACAAAAAAAACCGACCGCAAGAAAGCCCAGGTCATTGCCGACGCCTACGAAAATGCGGCACGCGGGAAAGCATCGGTTGACGATCAATTCGACGTGCTGATAAAACTGTTGGCCGCCCTGCCAGATAACGAACAGGACGCCAAGCGCGGCGAGTATTCCGCCCGGCTGATGCGGCACCGGACTATTGCCCTGCCGATTGTCGAAGCCTGGCAGGCATGGCTTGATTCGCCAGTTAAAGGAAACCCGAGCGCGATAACGATTCGCGGCTATGATTCAATATGGCGCCGGTTTGCCGGCTGGATCACCGGTTGCGAGGTG
>CAZBGF010000042.1:0-9211 GCA_964491255.1 uncultured Verrucomicrobiota bacterium | reverse complement strand
ATGTTTGTATTATTCATTCAAATCAATCATCTTGTTTTTGTTCGTGCAAGATTAAGGTTATATGCTGGAGGATAGATTTCATGATCAAAAAAATGGAAACATCAAAACTAACCGCTGAAAAACGGAATGAGACAGGAACTCGTCATGCCAAACATCTGAGACGGACCGGATGGATCCCATGCGTTATATATAGTCAACAGACCCCGACGCAATCCTTGAAAGTCGAAAATCATGGCTTTGAGACTCTGATACGGCATCGCGGCGGACAAAACATCATCATTGATCTCGATATAAATGGAGATGCATCGCATAAAGTGATGATCAAGGATATTCAGCGCAATAACATCACGGATCATATACTTCATGTTGATTTCCTTGAAATCTCCATGACACAGAAACTTCACATGACGGTAACCATCAAACTGGTGGGCGAGCCGATTGGTGTAACTCAACAGGACGGCATCCTGGAACACCTGATCAGAACCGTGGAAGTGGAATGTTTGCCCTCTGATATTGTGAAGGATTTCCAAATGGATATCAGCAAGCTGAATGTTGATGACAGCCTTTTCGTTCGGGACATCAAGGTGAATCCCGGGGTAACCATTTTAACATCGGGCGATATTGCTGTTGCATCTGTGCATATGCCTCGCGTCGAGGAAGAAGTTAAACCTGAAGTCGAGGAAAATAAGGAAGGACAGGAAACTGCTGAAGAAGCTGAACAGACTGAAGAAACCGACGAAAAGAAAAAAGTGAAAGAGACAGAGCAAGAGAAAAATCAGAAACCAGAAAAACACTAAACCCCGCCCGGCAACTGTCGGGCAAGATGTGAAAAGTGAAGCGTATTTCGTACCCACCCCTATCCCCTCGGAAGGGAACTAAAGGAGTAGACAATCTTCGTGCTTCACGAGGTATGCTTACGGCAATGGAAAAATCAAAATTTCTTATTGTAGGACTTGGGAATCCAGGGAAAGCATATGAACAAACGCCGCATAATATCGGGTTTAAGGTTATTGATGAACTGGCCATGCGGACGGACTGCGTTCTCCGTCGCAGTTTTCGATTTAAAGCACGGCTGGGTAAAACAATGATAAGCGACCATGATGTATTGCTCGTGAAACCAGGATGCTTTATGAACAACAGCGGGCAGGCAGTGGTTCCTGTTTTAAAAAAGCGTAATATCGCAACTCAAGATATGATTGTGATTCTGGACGATGCTGATCTTCGAGCTGGACAGTTGCGGGTCAGAGCTAAAGGAAGCGGCGGTGGACATAAAGGGCTGAAATCGATTATTGATAATGTCGGTGATGAACAATTCACACGGGTTCGTCTGGGAATCGGACGGAGTGAAAAAAACTCGGAACTGACCCAGTATGTATTGACACCATTCAATAAAAAGACTTTAGAGAAAACGAAACACACAATTAAACAAGCAGCTGACGCAGTAGTTGCAGTTATCGAGCATGGTGTTGAGTCCGCCATGAATCAATTCAATTAATAGAGTAACTATAAGGAGCCTATGTTGAAAACATATGAATGCATGTTCATCTTTCTTCATCACCTCAATGACCAAACTCTTGAGGAACAATTAAACAAAGCAGCGTCAGAAATAACCAGTCTTAACGGCACGGTAATTAACACGACACGGATGGGACGAAATTCCTTTGCGCGGCCCATGAAAAAGCAGGAATCAGGCATCTTTGCCCTGATTACATTCACACTCGATCCCAAACAAATCGATGTTTTACAAAAGCGTTATAGACTGAACAACAATATATTACGGGTTCAAATCGTTCTTGCTACAAAGATGCCGGAAAAAACCGTGCAACCTGCCGTTGAAACACCCAAAGCATAAGAAGGGATGATATATCATGGCTAATTTGAACAAAGTATTCTTGATAGGAAATTTAACACGCGACCCCGAAGTTCGATATATCCCGTCCGGCCGAGCAGTCGCGGATATAAATTTAGCCGTCAACCGCAAATATAAAACTAATACGGGTGAAGACCGTGAAGACACCTGTTTTGTCGGTGTAGTGGCATGGGGACGTCAAGCTGAAATTGTCGGCGAATATTTAAAAAAAGGCTCTGCCGTATTTATCGAAGGGTCTTTACGATTCGAGCAATGGGAAACCAACGGTGAAAAACGGAGTCGTCTTCGCGTTGTTGCCAGCCGAATTCAATTCCTGGACAGGCTGAAGCGTGAACCCGACAATGCGCCGGAAAAAACAAGTGAAAACCGAAGTGAAAGCACTCCTGCGGCAAGTGAAAACCGAAGTGAAAGCACTCCTGCGGCTTCTGTTGACGGACCCGATATTCCTGAAGACGTGAAATCCGATCCGGACGATCTGCCTTTTTAGCTCGATTGTGCTACAAAGACAATTGTCAATTCGGAGTGCGGAACTCGGAATGATCCTGAACAGCAGTTCCGCGTTCACTTTTTGGTGTCTTAGTAGCAGATGAACAGATACTTTGTGGTAAACAATTTAAAATAATGTCTCAGATCACTGTTGAAATCAAAAAAATACAGGCGAAAAGGTAACAAGAAAGGTTTATATCGAATAGAATGAAAAAATTAAAACCCTCATCATCACGTTCACAACGCAAATCATCAAAAACACGATCTCCGCGAGAAGGCTTTGGCTTCGTTGAGGATAAACGAGCGCGTTATCTATCCGGCGTTGATCATATTGACTACAAAGACCACGAACTGCTGAAGAAATTTATGACCGAGCATGGAAAAATCATGCCTCGCCGTATTACCGGCACGTCTTCAAAACAACAACGGCAACTAAAACACGCTATTCGCATATCTCGAATCGTAGGACTTGTGCGTTAGAACAAACAGGAGGAAATGGAATATGTCACCGGAGCTGATTTTAATGACCGATGTTAACGGGCTTGGAACAGAGGGAACCACTGTGAACGTGTCTAACGGCTACGCTCGTAACTACTTAATTCCTAAGAAACTGGCAGTTCCCATAAACCATGCCGCCATGAAACGCTTGGAGAAAAATCGTCTTAAACGTAAAGAGCACCAAAAAAATGAGCTTGAAGAAGCACAGGTTCTGGCAGATTCTATTGAAAAGATATCATGCACAATTCCAGTCAAAGTTGGTGAAAACGAAAAACTTTTCGGCTCTGTAACCGCTGGCGATATTGCTGAAGCATTCAAAAAGCAGGGCATTAAGCTGGATAAACATAAAATCCAGTTAGATCAAGCCATTCGCGAACTTGGCGTATACACTGTCAAAATCAAACTTCTTCCGGAAATAGAGGCATCTTTAAAAGTCTGGGTTGTTGGAGAATGACGACAATGGGTCAAAAGGCTTCTTCTGGAGTTAATGAAAAATTTGATCGCAAGATCCTTTACAACGAAGATGCCGAAAAGGGCGTTCTGGGATCCATTCTGCTGGACTCATCAAAAGTCCTTGATTTCTGTTCGGAAAAACAAATTGAGGTTGAGTCGTTTTATATTCGGGCTCATCAGACGATTTACTCCGTCATGCTTGAGATGAACAGAGATGGCCGCCCTGTTGATATCCTGACGCTCTCAGACAGACTCGGAAAGCAGGGTAAGCTTGATGAAATCGGCGGCACAATTTTTCTAAACAGCCTGCTCGACTCCACCCCAACCGCTTTTCACGCCGAATATTATGTTGATATTGTTCGGCAAAATCATCTGTTACGCCGCATTGTCGAATGCTCAAAACAAACCGAGAATGAATGCTACTCTTCTGATGAATCTGCGGATATTATTCTTGCCCAAGTAGAACAGGATTTCTTTGACATTTCAGAATCGCGGCATACTGCCATGACACCCTGGCCCCAGTCCGTCAAGGAAACCATGATAACTATCGACCATATTCTCGAAAATAAAAAAGGGGTCAGCGGAATTCCATCCGGATACAGGGATCTGGACGACAAAATCCTCGGATTTCACAAAGGAGAAATGATTATTCTGGCTGGACGTCCTTCCATGGGCAAAACGTCTTTGGCCGTCAATATTGCGGAACATATAGCATTAGGCACAACCGATCATGATCCGAAAGCAGTTGGAATATTCAGTCTTGAAATGACACGGGAAGCGTTGATCATGCGCATGTTGGGCAGTCATTCACGCATCCCCCCACACAAAATAGCAGCAGGTTATCTGTCAGCCTCTGATCATGGACTACTGACCCAGGCAGCCGATGTTTTAACCAAAGCACCCATTGTCCTGGATGACACCGGCGGTCTAGACGTTCGGGAATTGCGGGCACGGGCGCGACGCATGAAAAAAACGCACGATATTCATGTGTTTATGATTGATTATCTTCAACTCCTCCATTCCAAAGAAAACCGTCGTGATGGCCGCCAACAGGAAATTGCCGACATATCCGGATCACTTAAAGGTATGGCCAAGGAATTAAACGTCCCTGTGATAGTTCTCAGTCAGCTTAACCGCGCGCCGGAAGCAAAAGAACGTGAAGGTAAACCCAGGTTGTCCGACCTTCGTGATTCCGGAACGATTGAACAGGATGCGGATGTCGTTTGTCTTCTGCGCCGACCCTCTATGTATGCCGATAATAAGGACGAATCGCCAGACTCCGAAGCTATTCTGGATATTGCCAAACAGCGAAATGGTCCCACAGGCCAAATCAACCTCACCTTTCTGCAAGACATTATGCGGTTTGAAAACTTTGCGGCAGAAACTCAATATAGTGGTGAAAGTGACGAGAATCGTCAATAGAGAGATAATCATGACGATACTGAAGTCCTTGTTGATATTCTTCTCTCGAATCCGAGCTGTCCAGCAATCTTCTGGTTATAGCGAATTACATCCTGCAAAAAATGACTTGATCAAAAAATTCTCCGGATGTAGGAAAACCGGAAAAATCAGATGCTTACTCTTCTCCGCAGTTCTGGTTGCATTTCCACTCATGATTTCCGCCGCGGTCATCAAGGATATCGCGGTTAAGTGCCGTGACATCAAAATTCATAATCCGGATTTCGTTCTTGCCTATACAAAAGTCCGCGCCGGCGATGCCGTTGACCAGCAACAAATCTCGCGTGATGTCAAAAACCTTCTTGCGTCCGGTCGTTTTTCATTTGTCGATGCCGAACTTACGCCAATATCGGATGGTTACGTGCTCACCTACATTGTCGAGGTC
Organism: uncultured Verrucomicrobiota bacterium; assembly: GCA_964491255.1. Taxonomy (GTDB): domain Bacteria; phylum Verrucomicrobiota; class Kiritimatiellia; order JAAZAB01; family JAAZAB01; genus CAZBGF01. The sequence continues at coordinate 4,061 of CAZBGF010000042.1, read as the reverse complement.
AAACCCACACTTGGACAATCCATCAAAGTTTCCGGCGCCGATGCCATGGGCCAGAAACATATTAAAAAATGGCTTGAATTGGAAATTGGCGATCCTGTGAATGATGCCATTATGACCATGCAAGCACGAAATGTGATCAGTGAATATCAAAAACGATTCTATTTCGACACGAAAGTGTCCTGGAGTATTGATGTTAATCCGGATACCGGTTTTGCCGTTGTTCACGTGACGGTTGAGGAAGGAAATCGTGCGAGCCTGAGAAAAATCAACTTTGAGGGTAATACTTATGTTGCTCCCGGTATGTTTCAGCGATTCATTAATGGTTTGACCAGCCGAACACCGGTGGATAAACAATCGGTGCCCCCTGAAAAACTGAGAATGGCCGTCAAGGATCAACTCTGGAACATTTTTTCCTTCATCACCAAACGCGGCGTCTATAGCCCGGACATCCTGAAATCAGATTGTGATGTTTTTCGGATGATTTACCAGAACTATGGATATTTAGATGCAGAAATCGGTGAACCACGAGTCTTCGAATACAAGCCTCAAAAACTGGAAGCCACATTCCCGATTCGGGAAGGCAGTCAATATCGGATTGGCGACATCACGCTGACCGGAGTAACTTTGTTTGCAGAATCCAATCTATGGGCACTCATCAAAATAGAAACCAATGATATAGCCTCTATGAACGGGATTTATCATACATCTGCCGGTTTACGCGATTACTACCAGAGCCGCGGTTATCTTCGCAGTATGGTTAATCCTCGGTTATCACCACATCCGCATGAACCTATCGTGGACATCCAGTTTGCCGTCACTGAAAGCCAACTTATCAATATTCGTTATATTGATATCCAGGGTAATACCCGAACCAAGGACAATGTTATCCGACGTGAAATCCTCGTCTATCCGGGGCAGGTATATGATCAAGTTCGCATTAAACACAGTGAACGCATTCTACAAAATCTTGGTTTTTTTGAATACGTGAAGAGTTATCCACGAAAAACAAGGGATTACGCTAAGGATGATTTGATCTTCGATGTTGAAGAAAAAAGAACGGGGCAATTCATGGTTGGCGCCGGCTACTCCAGTATTGATGAAATCATTGGATTTGTTGAACTATCGCAGGGGAATTTCGATATTTTCGGCTGGCCACACTTCACTGGCGGCGGTCAGAAAATACGGATTAGAACTCAACTCGGAACCCAGCGTGAAGACTATCAACTTTCCTTTGTCGAACCATGGTTTCTTGGCAGGAAACTTTCCTTGGGCGTGGACGCCTACGATACCACACGTGATTATTTGAGCGACCTGTATGATCAACAACGGATTGGCGCTGCCGTCACAATCGGAAAACCTTTGAAAGGCTTTTTTCGACGAGCCGATTTACGCTATAGTCTTGAAAGAATCACTATCTTCGATGTCGCAACAAACGCAATCGAGCGTATTCAAAACGAAGAAGGCGCCCGAACAGCCAGCACTCTGAAGCTGACATTTACACATGATACGCGCGACAATGTCTTTATAACGACTCGCGGCAATAAAACGAGTATTTCCGGTCATATCTCAGGCGGATTGCTTGGCTTTGACACTGATGTGTATGGTTTTGAAGCTGAATCCAAAACATACATTCCCCTCTGGTTTCACCATGTATTCAGTCTGCGGCTTTGGGCCGAGGTGGTTAAAGAATACGGAGATGATTCAGATGTGCCGATTTTCGACCGATTATATCTCGGTGGCGCCCGTACTCTTCGCGGGTTCAAATACCGCTACGTGTCTCCTTATGAAAAAGATGAACCTATCGGAGGTAAATCCGGAGCCATGGCTTCAGCCGAATATACTATTCCGATTATTAACATGGTTCGCTTCGCCATATTTTATGATGTCGGCAATGTTTGGCTTGATGCATATGATTTTGATCTGTTAAATTATTGTTCAGATGCTGGAATAGGCGTGCGACTTGATATCCCGGGATTCCCTGTGCGACTTGATTATGCATGGCCCCTGGAAATCAGCGGGGATGTGGTAAGAACTTCAGCCAGATTTAATTTCTGGCTTGGCTATGGATTTTAACCTAATGTAGTGTCCACTAAATAAGGAATATTTATTATGAAAAAAAAGATTATCATAAGCTTGTCGATATTGATCGGATCGATCATCTTTCTTATGCCGGCCAGAGCCGCTGAATTAAAAATTGCTGTTGTTTCCATGGAACACGTTTTTGATGAATATCATAAAACCAAAGCAGCTAATGAAATCCTCAAGGTACGCACCGACGAAGCAGATATCGAGCACAGTAAACTCCTGTTTAATGTAAAAACTCTTAAGAAAGAACTGGAAACATTGAATACGGAAGCCGATGATGATTCCATGAGCGAGGCCGAGCAGAAAAAAAAGAGAAATTTGATCAAAGAAAAATTTAAAAAGTACAGAAACGCGGAAAATCAACTGATTGAATTTAACAGGACATATACGAAAGAATTGAGCGGTGAAATGCGCAAGATCCAAGAAAAACTCGTAAAGGAAATCCGCGACACCATTCACCGCTATATCAAGGGCAAAGGTGTTATCCTGGTCTTGGACAGTTCCGGAAAATCCATGAACAGAGTTGACTCCATTGTTTATTTTGATCAAGCGCTGGATATCACCGATGATATTATTGCACTGCTTAACAAGAATGCGACCGCTTCAATATTGAAGAAATAGTAAACGTTCACTGTTCACGGTTCACCGTTCACGGTTAAGGATAGGGCAATGAATTTCGTTTGAAGGTATGGATACTCATACTGACACCGGCAAACGCACTTCGATAACGGGGTAATTTTTCATTGTTGAACCAAGGGGTGTAATCCGAAATCCCTTCCGGAACGTAGTCCCATACGGGACAAAGTTTAAACCATGAACGGTGAACCCTGAACGGACATATGAAAGGCTTAACTCTATGATACTAACCGTTGCTGAAATTGCAAAACGATTAAACGGACATATCGAAGGTAATCCCAATGCGAAAATCTCAGGAATTTCCGGAATACGGGAAGCCAGGCCAGGACAACTCGCGTTCATTGCATATCCGCGTTACGCAAGTGCAGCAGCAAAAACACAGGCCACGGCTGTGCTGGCGGATGAGAAATGGAGCCGCCCCTGCTCCTCAATCCTGATCCGTGTAAAAAATCCCGATCAAGCATTCGCCGAAACAGCCAAATGGTTTGCCCCCCCACCCGTTATAAGAAAACCCGGCATACATCCAACTGCTGTCATTGCCGATCATGTCAATCTTGGAAAAGATGTTTCCATCGGCCCTTACTGTGTCCTGGAACCAGGCGTGAAAATCGGTGATCACTGTGTCTTTTCCGCCTTCTGTTATATAGGCCATGAAACAGTCATAGGTAATGATTGTCAATTCTATTCACATGTAACTACTCGTGAGTACACACAAATCGGAAATCATGTGATTATTCACAACGGCACGGTCATCGGCAGTGATGGCTTTGGCTACACTGAAGAGGGCGACACACGCAAGAAAATCCCGCAAATCGGTATCGTTGTTATTGGCAATGATGTTGAAATAGGAGCAAATGCGACCGTTGACCGGGCACGATTTGGACAAACGCGCATTGGTAATGGAGTGAAAATTGACAATCTTGTTCAAATTGCGCACAACGTAATCATTGGTGATAATTGCGTACTCGTGTCGCAGGCTGCTGTATCCGGAAGTACGATAATCGGCGATCGAACCATCATGGCCGGACAAGCGGGAATAGTCGGGCACGTTGTGATTGGTTCTGATGTGATTATCGGCGCTCAAGCCGGAATCACTAAGGATATCCCCTCCGGAACATATATGCTCGGTTCACCGGCGATATCATATGAAAAATTCGGCAAAATACACGCACACACCATGCGATTGCCGGCACTCAAAGAAAAAATCCTGATCTTGGAGAAACGACTCGCTAAACTCGAACAGCAGAGTACGCCAAAATAACCCGGCAGTTGGTGAAATACACAGGTTAGTGTAGTCGATACTGAAAAAGTACTAACCACGAAGTCACGAAGGACACAAA
>CAZBGF010000041.1:0-9232 GCA_964491255.1 uncultured Verrucomicrobiota bacterium | reverse complement strand
GACATCCTTCCCCTCGCTCAACTCTACAACATTCTCCTGAGCCATTTCCGATTCCAACGTGGAAAGCAACTCATTCATGGAAGCACTGTCGTCGCCATAATTATTGGCGATCAAGCCTTTCACGTCATCTGCACGCGCAAGGACAAACGTCACATCCCGAGTTAAGACAAAACGAATTTCATCCACGACTTCCGGCGCCAACATCTGGCTGGTAGCCAACACAATTGAATTTCCATCAGCGTTTACAGGGACGACGCTATACATGCGAGCAATGCTGGCAGGGATGGATTTAATCACACGGTCAGGAATCTCTGTTTCCAAGAGATTCACCATTGTCGTCCCCAAATTATTGGCGATCATCTCAAGCAAATCATCCTCGCGTATAATGTCCATATCAATAACCACTGTGCGCAGGGAATTGCCCGTTCGTTTCTGCTCTTCAAGGATTTCTTCAACCTGGTCATCGGTTAACGCCCCGTTTTCAACCAGCATCTGAAGAAGGGAATCCGTGTATTGAACTTCATTCATATCACGTCTCTATCGTTTTTTAGAACTTAAACTCTGCAGGTTATTAACAATCGTTTCGGGATCCTGGGCACTGGTAATCAGGCTCTCGTAACTGATGACGCCACTTTCGTAAAGCGCCATAAGATGCGCGTCCAGCGTGATCATACCCCGCTTTGCACCCGTTTGAATATCCGAAGTTATCCGAAACGTCTTGCTATCACGAATAAGAGCCTGGATTGACGGAGTAGTGAACATAAGCTCAAATGCCGCAACTCGACCCTTTGTATCCTTACGCACAATCAGAAGCTGGGAGATCACGGCCACAATACTGGAGGCCAGCTGAGTGCGGATTTGTTCCTGCTGATTAGTGGGAAACGCATCCACGATCCTGTCTACAGTCCGCGCAGCACCCGTTGTATGCAACGTTGCAAGCACGAGATGACCGGTTTCAGCAGCGGTGATAGCAGCTTCCATGGTTTCCAAATCACGCATTTCGCCAACCAGAATCACATCCGGATCCTGCCTTAACGCCCGTCTCAAGGCATCCTTAAAACCAGGCGTATCAACGCCGATTTCTCGCTGAGTGATGATGGATTTTTTATGTTTATGGTAATATTCAATCGGGTCTTCAATTGTAATGACATGGCAATCGCGCTCGTTATTAATCAAATCAACCATGCTGGCCAGAGTAGATGTTTTTCCCGATCCTGTCGGGCCCGTGACCAGAATAAGACCGCGCGGTTTGTAAAGCAAATCCTTCACCTGAGCTGGAAGGCCGATTTCATCCAGTGTCATAATCTTGGAAGGAATCTGGCGCAAAACAACACCAATATTCCCTTTAGACTTCAGAACACTCACTCGAAGCCTGGCCGTTTCACCGAAACCGAAGCCGAAATCTGCACCTCCAGCTTCGCGAATTTTCTGCTGAACATCTTCAGATGTGATGCTTTTCATCAACCGCTCCGTATCCTCTGCTTTCAACGGAGAAGCTTCAATGGCCTGGAGACTGCCGTTAATCCGCAGCATTGGTGGAATTCCTACTGAAAGATGCAAATCAGATGCCCCCTCATCAACAACCAACTGCAACAAATCGCTCATTCCAATGGCACTTTGATCACTCATTCTATCCTCCCATGGTTATGGCTAACACTTCTTCAAGCGTTGTCATCCCGGAAATTACTTTCCGAATTCCGTCTTCTCGAAGTGTCCGCATTCCAAGCTCTCTGGCTCGCCTGCGCAGGTTATCTGAGGACACTTTTTTGTAAATCATATCCTGAATCTCTTCATCCATGATAAAAATTTCAAAAAGCCCTTTTCGGCCTAGATATCCTGTATTAGCACACGCACTACAACCTTTTCCACGGTAAAGCTGAACTTGCGAAATCTGCTCCGCATCCGAACCCAGCATATTAAGCTCGGCATCAGTAGGGGCGTATTTTTCCTTGCATTTTGCACAAATCACACGCACAAGACGCTGAGCCATCGTCGCCCTGATCGAGGATGCCAGTAGGAATGGTTTCACTCCAATATCCATCAAGCGTGTAATCGCGCTTGGCGCATCGTTGGTATGCAAAGTGCTGAACACAAGATGGCCTGTGAGCGAGGCATTGATAGCGATTTCAGCTGTATCGAAATCGCGGATTTCACCCACCATAATGATATTAGGAGCCTGGCGAAGCATTGACCTCAACACTGAAGGAAAAGTCAACCCAATATCTTCTCGAACCTGTACCTGGTTAATACCTGAAATCTGATATTCTACAGGATCCTCCACAGTAATGAGTTTACGATCAGGCCTGTTCAGATCACTTAATATAGCATACAATGTCGTAGTCTTTCCCGACCCTGTCGGTCCGGTAATTAAAATAATTCCGTCTGGTAAAGCAATTAGACGCTCAAAGGTCTGCTGATCGTCAGCGAAAAAACCGAGTTTCGGCAAACCCAATGCCAGGCTTTTTTTACTGAGAATACGCATGACAATACTTTCGCCATGAGTAGAAGGAACGGTTGACACTCTGAGATCCAATGCTTCCCCGGACACATTGATCTCAATCCGACCATCTTGAGGAATTCGCTTTTCCGAAAGTTTCATCCCAGCCATCAGCTTTAATCGGCTGATAATAACCGGCTGAAGCCGCTTAGGAGGATTTTCGACTTCATGAAGCACACCGTCAATGCGATACCGCACTCTGAACCGCTTTTCAAGCGGTTCCATGTGAATATCCGAAGCCCTGTTTCTCTGAGCTTCCAGAATAATCAGACTCACCAGCTTAATAATGGGCGCATCACTGTCCGTCGCATCGGTTTCATCCTCGGCATCAGAAATGTTTACAGCAATATCAGAATCCTTATCCGCATCCTGGCTAAGCAACTCTTCAATCGTTTTCTCTTCACGCCCATAATAATGATCTAATGCTATTGATATTTCCTCGTCTGACGCCACAAGCCCTTCCACATCACGCTTTAGAATAAAACGAAGGCTATCTAATGTTTCGATATCCATAGGGTCGCTCAGCGCCACCGTCAATGTATTATCCTTACTGGATACTGGCACCACCTTATAACGGCGTGCAAGTTCAGCCGGCATCTGCTTAATCACTGCCGGCGGAATATCATGATCAGCGAGAATAATGACATCCATCCCAAGCTGCATCGCAACCGTTTTCAAGACTTCCATTTTGGAGATCACACCATCAGCAACAAGCACGTCCACTACACTTTTTTTCTCTTTCCTGGCAACGTTCCTGGCCTGTTCAATCTGCTTGGTTTTGACAAGTCCAACATCCTTAAGGATTTCAATAATATAATCATCGTTTTTCGTCAAAATACTGCCCTCGTTTAAACAGACTCAAAGGACGCAGATTTTCGACCCGTACATACGCGTCCAAAAAAATGCAAATTCATAGACATCAAGTTCAAGTTTTCAACTTCTCTTTCAGCAAACCCTGGATAACCTTAGGATTGGCTTTCCCTTTGCTTATACGCATAACCTGACCCATTAAAAACTTCAATGCGACCTCTTTCCCTGCTCGGTAATCAGCCACCGATTTAGGATTCTCTGTCATGGCTTTCTGAACCATACCCTCAATCGCGCCGGCATCACTGACCTGCGCCAACCCCATCTGCTGAACTAACTGGCCGGGATCACCACCATCTTCAAACATAACTGCAAACACTTCCTTGGCACTCGTGGAATTAATCGTCTGTGACTCAACCAGACTAACCAGATCAGCCATGTCTTTCGGCTTAATCGGAACTTGTTGAATCTCCACTTCTTTTTCCGACAGCAGATGTCGCATCTCTATCATCAACCAGTTTAAAACAGCTTTTGGATTTGACGAATAAATGACAGCTTTCTCAAAATAATCTGCCATTGCCTTGTCCGCGGTTAACACTTTGGCATCATATGCAGAGATTCCATACTTTTTTCTCATCCGTTCACAACGCTGACGCGGCAATTCCGGCAACAGTTTTTTCCACTGCGAAATCTGTTCCGGCGCCAAAACAACTGGCGCCAGGTCCGGATCCGGAAAATACCGGTAATCATGCGCATTCTCCTTGGAACGCATGACTTCTGTCACGCCCTTTTCCACATCCCAGCGCCGCGTCTCCTGATGAATGACTCCTCCACTCTTTACAACTTCAGTTTGACGATTGATTTCATACTTCAGAGCGCGAAAGACACCCTTGAATGTATTCAGATTCTTAATCTCGGTTTTCACTCCAAGCGTTTCACGTCCTTCCGGCCGAACACTGCAGTTAACATCACAACGCATATTCCCCTCTTCCAGATTACATCGGCTGATTTGCCCATAAAGCAAAATCTGTTTCAATGCCAGAAGAAACGCAAAAGCATCCTCGGGCGAATTTAATGCCGGTTCCGTGACAATCTCCATCAGCGGATTCCCTGCACGGTTAAAATCCACACTGCTTAAATCGCGAACATGCATACTCTTACCAACATCCTCCTCTAAATGAATCCGTGTCAACTGAACTGTCTTGCTCCTGCCGTCATAATCAATTTCAAGTTCCCCGCCTATACACAGAGGTATGTCATATTGTGAAATCTGATAATTCTTCGGCATGTCCGGATAAAAATAATTCTTACGATCAAATTTACTGTACTCGTTGATCGTTGACCCCAGCATCAAACCGGTCATTACTGTCAAGCGAATCGCTTCCTCGTTCATTACGGGCAAAGTGCCGGGATAACCGAGACATACCGGACACACATGCGTGTTTGGCGACGCACCGAAATCCGTAATGCAGGCGCAAAACATCTTCGTCCGCGTTGCAAGTTGAACATGAACTTCAAGACCAATGGTCGCAATGATATTTTCCATTTTCGATTTATAATTTTCCCGGTTTTTCATCCCGTCCTTTACTGTCAAGTTAGGCCGCAGAAGCAGCAATAGACTTCTGCGAAATTACAAAAAAACGTCTAAAACTCTATCCTCGGCTCGGCGCCCCGTACGTACGGGGCGCCCTACCTTATGTAACATTCAGGCATTCAACAGGTAGGGCGCCTGCCCGAGTCGCCACCCTGCGGCCAGGGAATCGTCCCCGATGAGCCGTCGATCTCTTTATTCCTTTTCATAATGTATTTTGCAGAACTCTAAAGCAGCAACTGTAAGGAGGTCGGGCATTCCTGCCCGATCACGGCAGGCAAACAGGCAGGAATGCCTGTCCTCCTTTGCCTGCCGACAAATTTTGAAATTCCTATGCTTCAAGTTATTGCCTCATGCGGAGTCCTTTGTGCCTTGGTGCCTTAGTGGCAGAGTGGTGGTTTTTCAAGATTCCATTCTGTAGATTGTTCATAAGCATAGCCTATTCGCAGAATGACATCTTCCCCGAAGGCCGGGCCCACAATCTGAAGCCCCACAGGAAGACGCAAACTCGTCAAACCACATGGAACCGATAAAGCGCAAATACCCGCAAGATTAACCGGCACGGTGAAAATATCGCTGAGATACATCTGAAGCGGATCATCCATTTTTTCGCCAATCCTATATGCTGCTGTTGAAGACACCGGCGTCAACAACGCATCACAATTCTGAAACGCCTTTTCAAAATCATTCCGGATAAGCGTGCGGACTTTCTGCGCACGGCCATAATAGGCATCGTAATAACCACTGCTGAGCACATAAGTCCCTAAAATAATACGACGCTTAACCTCAGGACCGAATCCCATTGCACGTGTTTTTTTATACAAATCTATTGGACTATCCACGTTTTCAGCCCTGAATCCGTAACGAACACCATCAAAACGGGCTAAATTAGCCGATGCTTCTGCACAAGCAATAATATAATATGTTGAAACAGCATTTCGGGTCATTCCAAGACTGACTTCAATCACTTCTGCGCCTAATTTTTCACACTGCCGTATTGCATCCTGCACGATTCGCTCCACTTCAGGATCCATTCCCTCAACAAAATATTCTTTTGGCAGACCCAGCTTAACACCGGATAAGTCGCGATTAAAAACCGCCTCGAAATCCGGAACAGGCACATCTACCGATGTTGAATCCAATGGATCGCGCCCAGACATGATACTCGTCATAATAGCGGCGTCTCGTACATCCTTTGTTATAGGCCCGATTTGATCCAGCGAAGAAGCAAATGCCGTCAAACCATAGCGTGAAACACGGCCATAGGTCGGCTTTAATCCGACACAGCCGCAAAATGACGCAGGAATCCGAACAGACCCGCCTGTATCCGAGCCCAGCGCGGCAATAGCTTCATCAGCCGACACAGCAGCGCCAGAGCCGCCGCTGGAACCACCTGGCACATACTCAGGATTCCAAGGGTTCCTGGTTACCTGAAAAGCGGAGTTCTCTGTTGTCGAACCCATTGCAAATTCATCCATATTGGTACGGCCAAGGAAAACAGCGCCCTCTGCACGCAAACGCGCGATTGCCGTTGCATCATAAGGCGAACAATATCCTTCAAGTATTTTTGATGCGCAGGAACATGGCTGTCCCATAACGTTGAGAACATCTTTCACCGCAATGGGTACACCAAGCAGTTTAGCCGACTTCCCCTGGTCCCTCAGTTTGTCTGCCGCTTCAGCCTGTCTGAAAGCGTATTCCTCATCCACACTTAAATAGGCATGGATTACAGGGTCCCGCTCCCGAATCACGTCTATAAGCTCCTGCACTATATCCCTTGACGTGCATTCGCGCTTTTCAAGCTTTTCAAAAACCTGGTGAATAGTCAGATTATTCCATTGAGACATTTTTATCCCCTGATAATTACATGATTTTAGGAACCAGAAACTGTTCTCCATCGTTTGCAGGTGCATTATTCAACACACTTTCCCTATCAAGCCCCTTCTTTTCCTCGTCCCTGCGAAACACATTCTGCACACCGTGTGCGTGTGCTGTCGGCTCAACCCCGTCAACATCCACCTGTTCAATTTCAGCAACGTATTTGACAATATCATTCAACTGTTTCTGAAACATCTTTTCCTCTTGCTCGGTCAGGTACAGACGTGCCAGATTAGCCACGTAAGCCACATCAATCTTTTTCTCAGCATGTTCAGCCATCATAAAATCTCCAATAGCAATCTTACTCCCGATAAACGGGATTGATATTGATAAAAATCAGCATTTCAAGTTTTTGAACTTTTTTTTAGTTTTAGTTACAAATAATTTATAAAATACTCCTTATTACGTGTCATGACAAGCCAATTAAAACCCACATTTTGATGAAATTCTTTTGACATCAGATGTTTTAATAGATATTATGATTAAAACTATTGTAGTTATCAATCTTAAACCCTGTTTGGAGAAACACAATGAGGATAATTGTTCATACCAGTGTAATTGGTCTTCTTTTAATAAGCCTTGTTCTGCTTAATGGATGCGCGATGTTTCGACAGAGAATTAGAGATGATGATGTTTCAAACCTACCCGCGCTGGATGCGAAATACGGAGCTCAGGATCTGCGTAAATTAAGCCAGGATGTGGCTGATGAAATCGCAAACAGTGCGTTTGTCCATAATCAAAAGGACAATCCGATTATGATTATTTACGGAATTCAGCCCAGAACAACCACCTTCGTTGATACTCAAGCCCTCTCTGACCGGATACGGACGACCTTGATTCAACAGGGTAAAATCAGGTTCGTTAATAGAACCCGCCGTAATGAGTTGTTGAAAGAGCAGGGATATCAGGCCGCTAACGCTACAGAATCATCACAGGTGGCCCTTGGCAAACAGATTGGCGCTAAGTATATGCTTACCGGCGCGCTGATTGAGATACAGTCGGAATCAGGCCGCCAGGTTCGCGTGTCCAAGACTAAATTGAACTATTACCAACTTACCATTGATATTACTGATCTGGAAACAGGCCTGATCGCTTGGGCCACACAGAAAGAATTCGCGCGCGAAGCCAGAAAACCGTTGATTGGATGGTAACATGCTACCGGTAGAATCCCTTTCAACCGGCCTGAAATGGCTATCCGCTCTGTTCCTGATCGGGACATGCGCTGGATGCGCAACCCCATCTCTGCAAAAAGCCCGCACGAATTTCTATACGGGGCAATTCGAACAGGCTCATCATGATCTAACGCCTTTGCCCGATGATGATAAGGACCAAATCCTGTTCCTGATGGAACGTGGTATGATCCGTCAATTACTGCGGCAATATGATGAAAGTTCAGATGACTGGCGCAAAGCCGGTGAACTGGATGAAAAGCTTGAAACCTACAGCCTTTCGCGAGGCGCAGCCAGTCTCGTTATTAATGACAGGGTACTTGATTTTCGCGGGGAACCTTTTGAGCGGACACTTCTCTATACATTCCTGGCAAACAATTACCTGGCCAAAAGCAATTGGGATTACGCAGCAATCTGTGCCAGAAATATCATCCAACAGCTTGAACATCTGGACGGATTTCCGGATATCGCATACAGCCGTTACATGGCTGGTTTCTGTCTGGAAATGATTCAAGATACGGGCAATGCAGCGCTTCAATATCAATCAATTTCAAACCTGCTGAACTCCGTCTCCATTAACTACCAAACAGGCCAACTGATTCCTGAAACCGGATCTGAAACAAATAAACCCGCAGGTGACGTTCACCCCGCAGGTGACGTTCGCCCCGCAGGTGACGTTCGCCCAGAACCTGCGAAAACGCCATATACATGCGAACTGGTTTGCTTCATCGGAATTGGGCGTATCCCGTCAGATAAAACATTTACACCATCTTCAGAGCTGGATACTACTCCATACGCGGAAATTTACTGCAACAACGAATATCTGGGGCGGAGTTATCCTCTCAACAACACATTTACACTCAAGACCGAGACTGAAAACCAACGGGCCCTTATGCGGATAACCAAAGAAGGTTTGCGGATTGCCGTTAAGGAAACTATCGCTGAATCATTTGAAGATCAAAACTATCTTCTAGGTGCGATAGTACGAATCGCGCTGTTCGCCAGCGAGATACCGGATACACGCCAGTGGGAAACTTTACCGCTCTGGCTTGAAGTCGCCCGTCTCCCCTGCCCCTGCAACCTGAAGAGCTACACGGTTGTGTTCAAAAATACCTATAGGCATCCTCTCGGCACGAAGACAATTACCACACCTATTTCACGTAACGGCAACGTATTCATCTCGTTCTGCCGCAACATCAAGGAGTCAAAAAGAAGCGAAGTGTCGGAGGTTACTATAGTCGGCCCTGAAAAACCCTGATTTTAACCACCCGCGCTCCCGCGCTCCAACCT
>CAZBGF010000040.1:0-9244 GCA_964491255.1 uncultured Verrucomicrobiota bacterium | reverse complement strand
CGGCGTAATATGAAACAGGACCACTACATGCGGCATTTAACTTTACAACCTACCGATATTTGTTACGGATGTGGAAGGCTATGTCAGGACACAACTCAATCGTATAGGAATTTCTTTTTTTGGACGCAGATTAACGCAGATTGTCAGGATTAAAAGTTATGAGTTATAAGTTAAAAATTATGAAGGCACTTTAGACACTTTAGTTACTTTAGTCACTTTTAATTATCTGCGTATATCTTGCGAAAATCTACGTCCTATTAACTTGAACTGCATGGAAGCGCGCGACAAAGCTTCTCGAGAAGTCTTATACTCGATTAATCCGGCTCTGTCGGCGACCGGGCTGAACACTGAACACCCGCCTTCGTCAAACTACGGCGTGGCAGGCTGGAACCTCTGAATATATATTACTTGCAATTGCCACGCAAATTTGTTTGACTTGTCGTGTCTTTGGCTTGATAAATTTATCGTATAGGAATTTGTATTTTTTGGACGCAGATTAACGCAGATTGTCAGGATTAAAAGTTATGAAGGCACTTTAGACACTTTAGTTACTTTAGTTCACTTTAGTCACTTTTAATTATCTGCGTATATCTTGCGAAAATCTGCGTCCTATTAATTTCATTCAAACAATCGATGTTTCAGGAGAATAATTATGCCAGTTAAAACAATCGGACGAGGACTGTTGTGGTTTGTGTTGATTTCATTGATGGGGTGGAACCTGGTTGTCGGCGCCAAAATTGCTTCGCAGACAAACGATGAGGAGGATTCCAAAACGGTTGCATTTCAAAAAATGAAACTTCTGACAGAAGTTATGATGCAAGTCCGCCAAAGTTATGTGGATGAAGAAAAAACGCAATATAAGGATCTGATTTATGGAGCGCTTCGCGGAATGCTCAGGTCTCTCGATTCCCATAGTCAATTTATGAATCCTGAGATGTTTGGGGATATGAAGGATAATACAGCTGGTGCATTTGGCGGGTTGGGGATTGTGATTGGTCTTCGGGATAGTGTGCTCACTGTGATTGCTCCCATGGAAGATACCCCGGCGTTTCGCGCCGGTATTATGCATGGCGATAAAATTCTTTCAATTGACGGCGAATCTACAGAAAACATTTCTCTTCATGAAGCGGTTCAGAAGTTGCGTGGAGAGCCAGGTACGGCTGTCACTATCAAGGTTTTTCGGTCAGACCCACACGAAATGAAGGATATCGAAATAGTCAGAGCGATTATCAAGGTTGAAAGTGTTAAAGGGGTTAAAATTCTTGAAGATAAAATTGGTTATATTCGAATTATCCAGTTCAATGAGCCGACGGCAGAGTCGTTGCGTCAAGCGGTAGATGATCTGCTGGACAAAGGCATGAATGCTATGATCCTCGATTTGAGAAATAATCCGGGCGGATTACTAAGCTCAGCAGTGGAAGTGTCACAGTTGTTTTTAAAAACAGGAAAAGTAATTGTCTCAACAAAAGGTCGGCAGAAAAATCAGAACCAGTATACGTCCAGGGGAAGGGAGCATTATCTTGACTTTCCCATAGTGGTGCTGGTCAACGGAGGCAGTGCGAGTGCTTCAGAGATTGTCGCAGGTGCATTGCAGGATTATAAACGGGCAGTTTTGGTTGGCGAGAAAACGTTTGGCAAGGGGTCTGTACAAAGCATTCTGCCGCTTGAAGATGGGTCGGCTATTCGATTGACAACGGCTGAATATTACACGCCGAAAGAACGCGTTATTAACGAAAAAGGAATTGAACCGGATATTCTTATTCCCATGTCGCTGGAGCTATGGCAGAAAGTTCAGATTAAGCGATCGCGTGAGGAACTTGGCAACTTCGAGAAAGAGGATGCCAAGCTGGAACTCGATAAAGCCGTTGACATACAACTCGAACGCGCTATTGAAGTGTTAAAAGGCATTCGTATATTTCAATCGTTGTCTCAGCCCGATCATTTTACCAGTAATAAAAAAAGAGGGTAAACGGGCATGCATGTCCTGGGGATTGAAACGTCATGTGACGAAACTGCTGCTGCTGTTGTGTTGGATGGCACTCATGTCCGATCCAATGAGGTTTTCAGCCAGGTGGCTTTGCATCAGCCGTATGGAGGTGTTGTTCCTGAAATCGCGTCGAGAAACCATGTAACGTATTTGCCAGGTGTGTTGGAAGATGCGGTTTCTCATTCCGGCCTGAACTGGAATCAATTGGATGCCGTTGCCGTCACATATGGTCCTGGTTTAGCAAGTTCATTGCTGGTTGGGATTGCTTCAGCAAAAGCACTTGCCCTGCGAATAAAGGTGCCCCTGATCGGGATCAATCATTTGGAAGCTCATATTTATTCCGCTTTTCTCTCCCATGATTCACTCGCTTTTTCTGATGTTTGTCCCTTTATTGCTCTGGTTGTTTCCGGAGGCCATACCTGCCTGGTCAGAGTTGATGGTTTGGGACATTATCGACTGCTTGGAACCACGATGGACGATGCTGCTGGTGAGGCGTTTGATAAAGGCGCCAATCTGCTTGGATTAGGATATCCGGGCGGTCCCGCCATTGATTCTGTCAGTCGCGGAGCAGATCCGGATGCTATACATTTTCCTCGAAGCCGGATGCGAAAGCCAGGGATAACTGGTGGACTTCAACATGACCTTTGTTTTTCCTTCAGTGGGTTGAAGACCGCGCTGATGTATTACATGAAAACGCATTTTCGGGATCAAATGGCGAAGCCGGCTTTCCCGCCTGAATATCTGGCGAATATTGCGGCCAGCTATCAGGAGGCGATTGTTGATACGCTTATCGATCGAGTGCGGCTTGCGATTAACAGGGAAAAGGTTCGTAGTTTTTCCGCGGTAGGAGGCGTTTCCTTTAACCATCGACTTAGAGAAAAACTTGCGAATCTTGCAGAATCAACAAGTACTCATGTTTTTCTGCCTTTGCAAAAATATTGTGTTGATAATGCAGCTATGGTGGGCGGGCTGGCCGGAAAAGGACAGGGTGTTTCAGGCAGGTCCGTCTGGTCGCTGGATGCCTGTCCGAATCTGGAGATCGGTCGGTGATGAACAGACGTCAGTAGTTCGTAGTCAGTTGTCCGTTGTAAGACACGCTCTCAATCGATAATTGGGTGAGGAGCCGAATATCCAATATCCAACTGTTCTTTTTAAGTTCAACGGACCACGGACTATTGACAACGGACTGTATTTGTTCTCATTTGTAGTCGTCTTCAGAAGGCTCTTCCACGGCATCAAGCAGTTTTTTGACGAGGTCCATTGAAGTCAATCCTTCGGAATCAGCAGCGAAATTTGTGTACATGCGGTGACGCATAACAGGGATTGCCGCGTTTTTAATATCATTGCAGCTTACATGAATGCGTCCTTCCAGTACGGCCCGAGCTTTAGCTGCCATGATTAAATACTGACCGGCACGAGGGCCTGCTCCAACCGACACATATTCTTTGATAAAATCAGGTGATTTTTCGTTTCCAGGCCGGCTGGCCCGCACGAGTCGGATTGAATATTTAATCACATGTTCAGACACAGGTATTTTACGAACCACCTGCTGTAATTGGAGCACCTTCTCCTTTGACAATGCTTTTTCAGGCTGAATGGATTGATTTACAGTTGTTACAGTGACAATTTCTTCTTCTTCATGTTCGAGAGGATAATCCACCCAGATGTTAAACATGAACCGATCCATCTGAGCTTCTGGAAGCGGGTAGGTTCCTTCCTGTTCAATCGGGTTCTGAGTTGCAAGAACAAAGAATGGCGCATCAAGAGTATAGGTGTTTGATCCTGCCGTAACCCGTTTTTCCTGCATAGCTTCCAACAGGGCCGCCTGAGTTTTAGGAGGCGTTCTGTTAATTTCGTCAGCCAGAAGAAGATTGCAGAAAATTGGACCTTGCACGAATTTAAATTCTTTTTCGTTCGTTTCTTTATTGGTTTCGAGCACGTCAGTGCCGGTAATGTCAGTAGGCATGAGATCTGGCGTGAACTGAATACGTTTGAATTTCAAATCGAGTACTTTAGCAATCGTGCTTACCATCAGAGTTTTAGCCATTCCCGGCATGCCGATGAGCAAAGCATGGCCGTTAGCAATCATGCACATGAGCACTTGATTCAAAACTTCTTGTTGGCCGATGATGACTTTTGCGACTTCATGCCTGATAAGATCAGTATATTCCTGCATTTTATCAACAATCGCTAAATCTTCATCTGTAGTCCCTGGGCTGACTGGAGAAGATGCCGCGGCGGGTTTGTTGCTCTTTTCGGTGACCTCGTGTTTATCGGTTAATGTAAATGTTGCATGAATATGACCGATCTGAATTACATCGTTATCATGTAAAACCACGGAATTAATTTTCTCGGTATTAACGACTGTACCGTTTGTGCTGTTTAAATCCGTGAGCTTCCAGTTGCCGTTTTCAATGTGCAGTCGTGCATGATGACTCGAAGTTAAATCGTCATCCAGCATAAGATCGCAGTCGTCGCGACGTCCCATCACGATATCTTTATCCTGCAATTCTAATTCTTTGCCGGCATAAGGCCCGTCGGTAAAGATGATTTTTGCCATATTGTCCTATCTCCCTTCTTTTAACATAATCTTAATCCTAATCCTAATCCTAATCTTAATCCTCTTGTGCCCGTGCAGCGCAAGTGTTTGGAACATTCAAGAGAGATTATGATTATGAGTAAGATTATGATTAGGAATTGTCATTCTTTCATTCTATTTGTTCCATTACCACAGTTGTGAATAAATAGAGTTCTGCGAAATAACCCAAAATCGGCTCATAGAGCCGACGCTACAATATGAAATATTCGCAACAAGATAGATGCTGACATGTTACGTTGTAGCGTGCGCTCTATGAGCGCATCCTCACCGGCTATTTTGTAGAATTCTCCAGTTCTAGTATACCAAGATCCTTCACTGAATCAACTACCCTGATTCCTCCGATTTCAGACATATAAGTGTGAGGCAGGACGCCTTTCACGTCAGGTGGGCCAACTTCCGTTCTGACGATTTCACGAGTATGCATCAATTGCCATCCGGTCTTGCCCACATCCTCCAGAAACGTTAATCGAATGCTTCGGATTTGAATATCAGTTCGAGTTGCACCTGACTGAAGCTTGACAGGCCGGGTGCGCACCTGCTGTACCACGCCTCGAGCTTTTCCTTTGCGGCCTGTTTGTCCCGCAATGCGTTGAATCTTTTTAACATTAAAAAAAGGTTCGGATTTGTTAATTATAAATTCTAACAGCTTGTGATCTCGTGAAGTTAAAGAATCCGGATCAGTTGCCAGCGTGAGTCCCTCATAAAAGTGATCGGCGCATACGATCAATAAATCATATTTGGCAATAGGCAGTCCTTTGATGATGAATTCTGTTCCATCAGCTGATACCTTGCCTTTATACACTTGCTTAGGGTTGTTTGAGCGAATAGCTAAAACTTCTAAAACTTGGTTGTCTTCTACTTGCGCTTGAATTCCGCCTGACGCGTTAGGATCCGCTGGTGTGTATAGACGCGTGGATACTCTTGTTTTCGTATATTTTCCAGCAATAACAGTTGTGGCGAAAAGAATCCACAACAATGATGTAATACGGCAAACTATATTCATAAAATATTCTCCTGTACTCGTCTCTCGTTTGTCTTTGGCTCAGCTGGACCGGACTCGTATCTCATTTCCTACTCCCACACTCCGATACTCCAATACTCCGTTACCTTTTCTTGTTCTTGCAGGTTTCTTCATTCTGACTCCTGAATTCTGACTCCTGACTCCTGATCAGTTGCTTCAGCATTGTTTTCTATCTTAACGTCTGCTCTAAACAAATTTGCCAGTCTTGATGAATCAACTTTTTCAGTTTCGGTCCAGGGTGTACTTTCATCCTCTGGTATGAGCGTTAACTTACCTTTATGATCAGGTGACAGTAAATCCTCGGCTTTTTGAGCAATGGGATGGTTTGGAAGACGCTTGATAATTATGCGTGCCAGATCGCGGGCTTCTTTATTGAGACCCATATTAATGAGGCACTCAAATTCCAATTTCATTGCATCGGGCAGACAATTGCTCAAATCAACGGATTTTCGATATTCCATGAGAATTCTGCGAGCTCTTTTATAATTCTGGCGTGCCATGTAATACTTACTCTCAGCCAGTGGGTAATCCCCCGCGAGTTTATTAAGCGGAAAAGCCATTTCCCATTGATCCAAGGTCTGTTTGGCCTCGGTTAAAGCCTGTTGCTCGATCATGCTGAGAACTGTTATACAAAGGGTTGCTTCCTGAACAGCGGAAATTTGCCAATCATGAACAGAGGTTTCGAATTTTCCGACAGATGCGGGCTGTCCGGACCGAAGGGGGCCGGTTTTTTTTCCGGGTAAAATCGGCATATTGATGTTTGCAAAACGGCGATGATAATCCTGCGCTTTGCCGTAAAGTTTTTTGGCTTTGTCAAAGTTTCCGCTGAAGCGTTCAACATCACCCATGCGGATCATGGCAAGTGGTGATTTTTTGGTGCCTGATGTTATGCTCATAAATCTCTGTGCAGCGATTCTCGCTCTATTTATATCATTGGCATCGTATAGATAAAACTCAACGTTCATGGCTTTCCAGTATTGCTTACGAGCCATATCCTTTTCTTCTTTTTCAAAGCGTTTCAGCCAGGAAACAGCTTTACGCTGATCGGTTTGGCGAATCACTTCGAAAAATTTTTCTTCGAGAGACCAGCGAATCGCTGGAGGAAGTTTCAGAATATCACGCCGGGACCGGTCGAAAACATTTTTCAACAGCTTTTTATCGGTATAGGTGTCCAGGACAGCGAGTAATCCTTTCCACATGGATATGCTCCACGATTCACACGGCCGTTGATTGGGCGGTACGGCGTTACACATGCTCATGAAAACGTCACTGTATAGACGACGGGTTTGTGCGTTTGTGATAGATAACATTGGCGGATCATTCTCAGGATCGAGGGATTTCGGAAAAATAATTCGAGTGCTTCTGGATGTTTTATGCCCCGCGGACAGTGTAAGAGTTACACGCTGATCGCTTTTTTTTTCAAGCAGCCATACGGCATTCTTGCCTTTCATTTTACGGTTATCACCGAAATTCCATTCATATGTTGTGTCTGATGTTTGATTATCTATGTTTGACGCATGCAATCGGAACAGACAAGTGGGTTCTTCATATGGATTAATAAAGGATTCCCATTCAAATGAAAAAATGGAAAGAGGCCCTTTTCGTGAAACCGCTTTGACAAGCGTGGCTATTCCGGAGTGAACGAAGTTTTCGGATTCCATGGGCGCTGCGGTTATCTGCTTTTTTCCAAGAACTTTTGGATTAAATACTTTTGTTTCACAGAGAGTCTGCCAGCCAAATTGAGATTCACGCATAGTTCTATGAATGCAGAAATGAAAATATTCAATTTTATGCGGGCCGGGTTTGAGATTGGCCCAATCGCCATGCTCGCATCGTTTTCCGCCTTCCCTGCTATGACGGCCCGGCCAACTATGCACAAGCTTGTTGTCGATGAAGAACTCGGACCCGTCCATTGACACCGTATAAAAATATGTTTTTCCCGGTTTTGGTGACTTGAACCAGCCTGTGTAATACGAGGAGGTGTTTTCATCTCGTCCTACAGGAAGAATCGAATGGAAGATTCTGTCTACCACCGCGAAAAAAATATCGTTGCCGACCGGAGCCTTATTTGCCAGTACGTGAGCCTGTTCAAGACTTGCGTTGCCGTTTCTGACATAGAGAAGCAGACTCGGTCGAAATGACGAAACGAGTTTCAATTTTTTATTTGATGGTTGGATGTAGATGAACACTGTATTTGCTTCTGTGGGCTCGAACACTACTGCCATGCCTTCGGTCGGGTTATGCCATAGTGTTTCGGATTTCAGTAGTTTGCCTTTTGGATCAACCACTGTCGGCTTGAATTTTGAACGCGGTAGAATTCCGGCGTCAGGTATAATGGCGATAATTCCGGCTGATGGGTCTGTTGGACGACTACAGATTTCCATCTCAAAACGCATGTCCGCCGCAACCAGATGCCAGGTAGTGTCGGAAAAAGAAAGGTTCACGGAGAGAAGCCAGCCAACGGTCAGAAGAACAAGGTGAACTCTTTTGCCGGCGATTCCAGATATAGGCTGACACTGACTTTTGTTTTTTAATTTCATGGTGTTATTCATGTAGTGTGCGTTCTGTGAAAGTATTTTTTCGGCTCATAGAGCCGACTCTACAACGTTACATTCCCTATTGAGAAGCTGCGCTTAATGACTTGAAATATTCCGAAACAAGCGCCTTGTATGATTGCGGAGCTTCATCACTGGCGCCAGCCAGTTGATCATCAATGGGCGGAGCCGTGTGTTCAAGGTCAATTTCTTCCGGCATGACCTCTGAACTAAGTTCGGTTTTTGTCTTTTTCAGGGCAACAACAGCAAGCCGTTGAAATTCCCTGATTTGCTGAATGTTGGATCCATTTGCCAACGAATCTTCTGCCCGTTGCATATAATGAATAGCTTCATCCAGCGATCCGGTCCGGACATGCGCCAGATTGGATCTTGCGTATAGCGCCTCGGCATTTCGTTTCAACATGGATTGCAACCCCAATTCGGAGCCCTGACTGATTTTTGCGTCACGGCGCGGGCCTGAGCCCGCCATACCGAGGTCGTCGCCGTAACCCGACATCTTACCACCGCCGGTTGCTACTGCTTTGGAATGGTCTTCTTCAGTTACGCTTCCGGATTGAGATGAGTCCTGTGTCATGCGTTTTTCTAGATTGTTATCTCCCGCATTGATTTTTCCGGAGCTGGCCGCTGTTTCACCATCCGACATGCCCTGGCGTCCGATATTCGAACGGCCATCCTGCTCCTTATGATCCGGTGGAGTGTTCCCGGATTTCCCTTTGGCTGCGTAACTGACAAATTCAGCTTCTTCTATACTCCATCCCATTTCGACATCAGCTGCGCCCTGGTTTGTCGCGGAATCGTCGCTCTTTTCGGTGATCTCCTCCTGTTGTTCAAGCAGGTCTCCGATGATATCTTCCATTTCACTGGCCATGGGAATGATCGGTACTCCGGGCATTTCCTCCTGATCGAAAGCCTCTGTAGTGAGTTTTTTATTGTCGGATTTGTCAGGAAGCCAGGCTTCCATATCATCAAGACGCTTTTTGGTGTCCT
This sequence comes from uncultured Verrucomicrobiota bacterium, assembly GCA_964491255.1. Taxonomy (GTDB): domain Bacteria; phylum Verrucomicrobiota; class Kiritimatiellia; order JAAZAB01; family JAAZAB01; genus CAZBGF01. The sequence continues at coordinate 95 of CAZBGF010000040.1, read as the reverse complement.
TCATAGCTTCCATTGCATCCATGATCTGATCTTCTTTCTGTAGTCCTAATTCTACGGCAGCCTTGTTTTCAGAACCTTTGACCTGGTCCATTTCC
>CAZBGF010000039.1:0-9303 GCA_964491255.1 uncultured Verrucomicrobiota bacterium | reverse complement strand
GCCGTACAAAACCACATTGACGCCTTCCGTCGTATCGGCCCAGAAATATCCTTCGGTACCGTACCTAAGTTCACGTAGAAGGTCGGCCCCAAGCTTCTTTGCTTGCTCAAGGGTCATTTCCCCCTGTTGATGTTTTGTAAATATTGCCTTAAGCATGCTGACTGCTGTTTCGACCTCACTCTTGATCAGCAGGTCCTGAGCCAACAGATTTCCAGCCTGCGCACCAGCAGGCATACATAAAACCCCCATATTCATAAGAACCACAAACACTGTCATCAATGCACTTTTCATATTTCATCCTCCTATATTGTTGAGTTGTTTAATGTCTAACGTTAATCGCAAGTGCGCGACGGCAGTAGCGTCACCTGAAGCGATTTGTTGGAATTTTTCTTTTTTTATTCTCGTCCTGTGATACCAAGAGGTGTAACTGTTCAGGATGATTTCATTACATTGATAATTGCATCAGATATTACTGATACAGTCATGCCAAAACGCTCGCTAAGTAAATCAAAAGAACCATGAGGAATAAACTTATCAGGCCACCCGAAAGGCAGTACATGACCTTTGAAATCAGTCTTTGTGAGTTGTTCGATGATACCAGATCCAAATCCGCCTGTGACCGTTCCATTTTCTATCGTGACAATAAGCTTCGCCACGGCACTGTGTTTAGAGAGCAATTCCTGATCAACAGGTCGAATAAATCGCGGATTGATGATACCGATGTTCCAGCCATGTGGGCGGAGTTTGTCCACTGTCTTTTCCGCCAGCGGAATCATATCACCCAGAGCCCATATCTGAATCTCCCGGCCTTCACGAAGGATTTCGGCTTTCCCGTATGGCAGTTCCTCGAAAACTTCCGATACATGGATACCTGGTCCTTTGCCGCGCGGATACCGAATTATGACCGGCTTTTTCCAGCGTATTGCTGAAAAGAGCATATTTGCCAGCTCGGCTTCATCCTTCGGCTGCATGATCACTATGCCGGGAACAGATCGGAATAATGGAATATCGAAAATACCATGATGAGTCGGGCCGTCATCACCGACAAGACCGGCGCGGTCAAAACAGAATATAACCGGAAGCCGCTGTAAGCAGACATCGTGAATCATGTAATCCACCACGCGCTGAGCAAAAGTCGAATAAATCGCGACAACCGGCGTATAACCTTCCGAGGCCAGACCAGCAGCGAAAACGACTGCATGTTCCTCTGAAATCCCCACATCATAAAAACGAGAAGGAAATCGTTTGGCAAAATTTGATAACCCTGTTCCGGCAGTCATAGCCGCCGTAATCGCAATGATTTTTTCGTTGCTTTCCGCAATCCGTTCGAGCGTCTGTCCGAACACATCGGAGTAGTTCAAACCGCGTTTGGTTTTCAAATGCTTTCCGGTTTGACATTCGAAAGCGCTGGTTCCGTGCCATAACTCGGGCGACTTTTCCGCAAATGCATAGCCTTTTCCTTTCGTGGTAGAGACATGAAGCAGAATCGGCTCATCCGAACGCTTAGCAATGTTAAATGCGGAAATCAGGGTTTTAATATTATGGCCGTCAATGGGACCAATGTACCGAAGCCCGAATTCCTCGAAAATCACACTATGTAAAAATAAACTCTTCACAGCTTCTTCGAAACGAAAATACACGTTTCTAAGCCAGGCTAATTTGAGACGACGCGACGCAAAAGTTTCAACCGATACTTTCCATCGGTTATACCGGGGATGAGCAAGAAGTTTGCCAAGATAGGCGGAAAAAGAACCGACATTCGCGGAAATAGACATTTTATTGTCATTCAGTACCACGATTAAACGGCGTGAGGTAAAGGCCAAATTATTCAACGCTTCAAACGAACAGCCGCAGCCCAGCGCCCCATCACCTACCACAGCGACTACATACTCAGTGCCTTGACGCATATCACGCGCAACCGCCATTCCCATAGCCGCCGACAGTGCTGTTCCGGCATGACCGGCGCCAAAAACGTCATACGGACTTTCTTCTTTCAACAGGAAGCCGGACAATCCACCTGTTTGCCTTAAAGTGCAGAATCTATCACGGCGCCCGGTAAGCAACTTATAAGTATAGGTTTGATGACTGACATCCCATAGGAGTTTGTCAACTGGCGGATTAAACACTTTTAGCATGGCAATGGTCATTTCAACAGTACCCAGATTGGCAGCCAGATGCCCACCGGTCTGGCTCACGGTTTGAATAATCACATCCCTGACTTCTTTCGCAAGCATGGTTAATTCATCGATATCCATGAATTCCATATCCGCAGGACTGTTGATTTTGTCAAGTAGTTGAGTCATTTTGTCAATCGTTCCGTGGTCCCGCTGTTGGCGGGGTAAATCCTTTGCTTGCCACGCCACAGGCGGGGTCAGTTGTTCCAATTCGCATCTCGTATCTCGTTAGGACGGAAGTGCCTGAAGTGATCTAAATTCAGACTTATAACTTTCTTTATTTAACTTTAGTCACTTTAGCTCACTTATAACTTATAACTTTCTTCACGCTTCAGGGCTCTCTGCATCAAATGGTTTAAGAACAGTCTGATTGTTTTTTTTCACAAGGATTTCAATCCGCTGCTCAACTTCGTTGAGTTTTTCTGAACAGGATTTTATCAATCCCATACCTTCTTCAAAATTAGCCATCATTTTTTCAAGACTCAATGAACCGCTTTCCATTTTACCAACAATGCTTTCAAGCCGTTCCAGGGCTTTCTCAAAACCGGGTTTTTGTTTTATGATTTTTTCTGTCACTTTTCGTTATCACCTCCGATTCAAACATTCCATTAGCTAATCGCGTATGTACATGCTCCCGCTCACGGATATTATCAACAGACTTGAGAATCCGGCCGTTGCCTTGGCATGTAATGCTATAGCCTCTATCCAAAACCGCAAGTGGATTCATTCCGTTGAGTAATGCTTCAAGACGCTGGATTGTCAGTTTTTTCACACGTTTCCATTCCTGCATTTGACGTGTCATACGGAAGTTCGATTCGTCAACACGCTGATGACGCTCACGCATGGTGTTCCGAATGCTGTGTTCCATCTGGACATTCAGCCGTTCAATTTGTTCAGATACGCGCTGAACCAGATGACGCGGTTCCTGAAACACATAACTATTGCTCGCCGCTAGAAAACGATTTCTGATATTGAGCCATTGCTGTTGAAGCGCACTGCCCAGGCGCTGGGAAAAGGCGTCAAGATCGGCTTCAAAATCAGCTTTATTCCCAATGGCTAATTCAGCCGCTGCGGATGGTGTGGAAGCCCTGAGATCAGCAGTGAAATCACTAATGGTGAAATCAATTTCATGTCCAACCGCTGAAATGACGGGAACTGTTGATCTCGCGATAGCGCGAGCCACGACTTCTTCGTTGAAGCACCAGAGATCCTCCAGGCTTCCTCCGCCCCGTCCGATAATGAGTACATCAAATATACCCATATCATTCAAGGTATTAATAGCTTCTGCAATTTCATCAGCAGCGCCTGAGCCCTGAACCCGAACCGGGGCCAGGACAATATGCAGATTACTGAACCGACGCGACAATACATTGAGAATATCCCGGATTGCAGCGCCGGTCGGTGAAGTCACAACTCCGATATGACGTGGAAGCATGGGAATGTTTTTTTTTCTGGCATGATCAAACAAACCTTCTTCAAAGAGCTTCTTTTTCAACACCTCAAAAGCCGCCTGCAGTGCGCCCAGTCCGCCCTGTTCCATTTTGTAGACGATAATCTGGTATTGACCGCTTTTCTCATACAGACTGATTTGCCCGAACACACGGACAGCCAGACCATTTTCAGGCAGAAAACGCAATCCTTTTTGATGGCCGCGGAACATCACCGCGGATATTTGCGCGTTTTTATCCTTGATTGTGAAATAACAGTGGCCGGATGACGGACGCCTTACATTTGATAATTCACCTTCAATCCACACCTCCCCGATTTCTTCTTCAAGAACCGATTTAATCAGTCTGGTGATTTCTGTGACCCGAAATATTTTTGGCTGAGTATTGTTCACTTTTTAAAGCTTTCGTCCATTTACAGCATCTACGGCCCCGTATTCAATAAACGGCTGATATTAACATGCAATGTCCGGGTTAGCGCGGCTACGCGATAATAGCGTGCAGTGCTTTATTCCGTGTTTCCTTCTATTCGGTCAAGTCTCTGCCTGATTGCCTTGAGCTCCAAGAGAATTTTTTTCTCTCGTTTATTTTCCTTTTCTTCCTCCTGCCGGAGGAAGAACGAGGCAACATACGCCGTGAATGTTCCGAAAAGTCCCACCCCTGCCGTCATCAAGACAACGGCGATGATTCGACCGAGCGTAGTCGTGGGGTAGAAGTCTCCGTAGCCCACGGTCGTAATCGTTACGAATGACCACCAGAGGGCGTCGGACGCGGTCTTGATGTTGGATTCAGGTGAAGTCTCGCAATTCAATATGGCGATGGACGAAAACACGACTATAACGAATGAGATCATCACGACCGAGGCAAAGATTCCCTTTGCCCGATTTACAAAGATGAATTTTAAAATCAGTTTGGTCGATCTGACTCCGCGGAGAATTCTCAGAATGTGAACGACCCGAATAAGCCGTCCCCACCGGAGGATCCGGATATTTGGGATGCTGGAGACAAGGTCAATCCATCCCCACTTCAGATACCCAAGTTTGTTCTTGGCGGTGATGATGTTGAAAACGAAATCACCGATGAAGACGAGACAGATCAGATTGTCGATATGTCTAAGCAGTGCTGAGGTCTCGGATGGAAGACGGAAGACTGTGTCCACGAAAACAGCGCCGAGGACATATACACAAAGGGACAACATCACGATCTGCCAAATCGTGATCTTGGGTTTGAATGTGTTATTGTTTTCGATCATCTTATTTTTTCACACTCAACACATCGCTCAACTTCTCGAAACCCGCTGCGGGGTTCGAGAAAAAGTGAAGCGCCTTATTGAACGGTCTTCGTTCCCGAGTTGGATCGGGCAGGCTCTACGTTTTTGCGCGAAAAATATTTTTGAACAGAAAAAAATCTATTATCTCATCGAGCATACTCAATACAACGTCGTTCTCTGATAACCACTACCTTGATCTGTCCGGGGTATTGGACATCCTGTTCGATTTTTTTGCTGATATTCCTGGCCAAATGCATGGCGCCGGCATCATCAATTTTGTCCGGGTGAATGATTACTCTTACTTCGCGCCCCGCCTGGATCGCATAGCTTTTTTCCACACCTTCAAAGCTATTACCGATTACTTCCAGTTTTTCCAATCGTTTGATATAAATACTGCTTGTTTCAGAACGGGCTCCTGGCCGTGACGCTGATATCGCGTCGGCCGCAGCGGCCAAAACAGCATAAACACTTTCAGGTTCAACATCAAAATGATGAGCTGCCACAGCATTCAGCAGTACCTGAGTTTCTCCATTGCGCCTGAGAAATTCAGCGCCGATAACAGCATGACTGCCTTCCACTTCGCTGTCAATAGCTTTACCAATATCATGAAACAGCCCTATTCTTTTCGCCAGCGTTGTATCCAGCTTCAGTTCCCCGCTCATTATCCCCATTAGTTGAGAAACTTCTATCGAATGTGTTAAAACATTCTGGGCATAACTGTTCCGGAATTTCAGACGGCCAAGCACTCGCACCAGTTCCGGCTCAACTCCCTGCAATCCCACCGCGTAAATGGCTTCTTCGCCTGCGCTTCTGATGGTTTCAGCCATTTCTTCATTTACCTTAGCTACAATTTCTTCAATACGGGCAGGATGAATACGGCCATCAACAACGAGACGTTCGAGAGCTTGTCGGGCTACTTCACGCCGGATTGGGTCAAACGCGGATATCACTACTGCTTCCGGTGTGTCATCCACCAATATATCAACACCAGTGGCTGCTTCAAGTGCCCGAATATTTCGACCTTCCCTGCCTATGATCCGTCCTTTCATATCATCTGACGGGAGCGTAACCGAACTGGTCATAATTTCACTGATATGCCCGAAAGCATATCGTTGGATAGCCTGTGTCACGATTTTTGTGGATTCACGTTCTGCTGTTTCCTTAGCTTCTTCCTGCATGCGCCTGATCAACATGCCTGTTTCGCCCCGAACATCTTCCTCAATACGTGCAAACAAAGCACGACGCGCTTCTTCATGGGTCATGCCCGCAATGCCCTGCAGTTTTTCACGCTCAGTGGATAAAAGCTGCGTGTATTCATCATGCTGCTGCTTGATATCCACCTCTTTCTTTTCAATATCGCTGAGCTTCTGATCCACTCCCTGCATTTTTTTGTCAATCATAGTTACTTTACGCTCCAGATTCAGCTCGAGCTGAGATCTTCGTTTTTCCAGAGCAGTCAGTTCCTGACGGCGCGTCTTGACCTTGTTTTCAAACTCATCGCGCGCCTTGATGACCTCAGCTTTGGCCTGAAGGGTTGCTTCTTGACGAATTTTTTTTACCTCGCTCTGGGCGTCCCCCAGCAGATGTTTTACTTCCCGCTCTCCTGATTTGACCTCATATCGTCCAATAATCAGACGAATATAGTATCCAAGCCCAGCGGCTGCGATAACAACTAAAGTGACTGTCCACCATTGCAACATAATATCCTCCACCGGCTTCCTGCCGGATATTGATTCTTGTTTTATTGTGAGTAATTCTATCTTTTCTGTTTTATCTACATATCCATATTCAACATATTAACTTGATCTATTCATCTGCCGCTAAGGCACAAAGAAAGAATTTAAACACAGATTTCACAGATTGTTATTACCCATCTATACCACGATATAATCAGTGAAATCTGTGGTTTCTCTTCCCCTTTTTTCTGGCGAATAATTCAGGTTAACGGGTCTGCCAATAAACGTCTCGTTCTGTGACTACAGCGTCCATTCGGATATCATGATCCTGAACAGGCGTTTCATTCCGCATTTGAAATTCAAAAGCCAGTCCTATCTTGAAAGCATTCCTCAAAGATTTTAACACGAGCAGACGATCATAATGTCCATAACCTTGTCCAATCCGCCCTCCTGATCGATCGAAAGCCATGCCGGGGATAACGACTATATCTATTCCAATCTGTTCGTCTGGTCCGGATGCGTCTTCATACCAGACAGGTTTTGACGGTTCCGGCACATGACCATGTCCAACAACGATTGTGTCCTCATTATTCAGCCATGCGAGATCATAATGTCCAACTTCTTTTCGAAAGACCGGAACACAGACCTTTTTTTCAGAATTCCACGCTGTTTTCACAAGACATTCCGTATGAACCTCATTTGGCAGAGCCATGTAACAACATATACGGCCGGCGTCTTTCCATTCATCAAGATCAAGAACCCTGCGTTGAATCCGGTCGCTGATTTTTCGGATCCAACCTGGCGCCTGATTATCCCTTTGTTTCTTGATGTTGACTCGAATGATTTCCTTGCTGTTCATGTGCATCCCTTACTCCGATCCCCCCGACACTTCCATACTCCGTTACTTCTTCTTATCCGTCATCTGACCCCTGATCCCTGACTTTTTTGTCCGATTTCGATCGTCGTCTCCCTGGCCGACCTGAGCGTCGTTTCGGGCAGGCGGGCAGGCTGCTCTCTGACTTTTCCAATAGTTCAAACGCTGTCGTATGGTTTCTTCATATCCCTGTTTAGTCGGCTCATAGTAAACTGCCGAGGTAGGGACATATTCCTGGTCAACGAAGTGGTTTTGATAATCATGAGCATAGCGATAGCCCTTATGTCCCAACCGTTTTGCTCCTGAATAGCCTGTTCCGCGCAAAGGCTTGGGAACGGGAAGAATTCGTTTCTTTTTCACATCGGACAATGCTTTTTCAACAGCCATGTAGGCTGAATTACTCTTTGGAGCGCAGGTAAGATAGGTTGTTGCCTGTGAAAGGATAATTCTGGCTTCGGGCATACCGACAAATTCCACGGCATCCTTTGCCGCTGAGGCAAGCAACAGCCCTCGCGGATCAGCGTTGCCAATATCTTCTGATGCCAGAATGATAAGTCGGCGAGCAATAAAAAGTGGGTCTTCACCCGCGTACAGCATTTTTGCCAGCCAGTAAACAGCCGCATGTGGATCACTACCACGCACGCTCTTGATAAAGGCGCTGATCGTGTCATAGTGGCCATCTTCATCATGGTCATAGACAACAGCTTTTTTCTGAATGGATTCTTCAGCAATTTGACGAGTCAGGTGAATTAAGCCTTGTTTGTCCTGAGATGTTGTCCTAACAGCAATTTCCAGGGCATTTAATGCGCGGCGGGCATCACCCTCACAGACGCGCGCTAAATGAGAAAGCGCATTAGCATCAGCCTTTACTTTTGTACGCTTCAATTCATCGTCATATTTCAGTGCCCGGCGCAGGAGCACAACAATATTGCGATCTAAAAGCGGCTCTAATTCAAAAATCATCGAACGGGAGGTCAGTGGTGAATTGATAAAAAAGAAAGGATTATGGGTAGAGGCGCCGATCAGTATAACGGATCCATCTTCCACATAGGGTAATAAAATATCCTGCTGGGATTTATTGAAGTGATGGATCTCATCAATGAACAGAATGGTTTCTGATCCAGCACGTTTCCGACGCTCATAGGCGGTTTGCAAGTGTTCTCTAAGTATAGCGACAGATGACTGGACCCCGTTGACTTTTTCAAATTTCCGTTTTGTTACCCGTGCAATTACTTCAGCCAGCGTGGTTTTGCCTGAACCCGGAGGACCATACAAAATGAGGCTGCCGAGTCGGTCCGCTTCGATCGCGCGTCGGAGCAGCTTATCCGGCCCAAGTATATGATCCTGGCCAACGATTGCGTCGAGTGTTTTCGGGCGCATCCGTACAGCCAGAGGCATGTTAAGAGCCTTCTCTCCTGAATTCTGCTGGTCAAACAAATCCATGTTATCCCCACAAAAAAAAGAATACCCCATCTCGGCCGTGACGGTACCAATCTCTGTTCCGAATAAACAAAGCGGATGCTTTAGCAGATGAGTTCTAAGTCCCTTACGGGCATTTAGGCGTCACCTGATTCAAGCTCCTGATAAATAATATTACAGGGCCAGAGTGATGAAGGTCCGTACCACGCGCCAGGCAGGGTATTCGATTGACCAGAAACAACCCGACAAAGCCGGGGTTAGTTTGAGAAGGTCAAATATTTTATGCTGTTAAAGAACAATAGCTGTTGATAACAAAGATGCCGGGTCATAAAAACAGAGTCAAAATTTTTCAACAAAGGTGCTGAACTGCTGATTTTCATAATAAGTTGTCCCTTATCTAAAGCCGTCCATCAATTAAAGAATGAACAGGCCATAAAGCTTAGCA
>CAZBGF010000038.1:0-9336 GCA_964491255.1 uncultured Verrucomicrobiota bacterium | reverse complement strand
CGTCCTTGGGCTCTTGAGGCGGGGACGCCGGGTGTTTAAAATCGGGGTTTTTCAGAACCGACTACGTAGTGTTTTGAGTGCAAGAAACTCTGCGGGCTCGGGCGCTCTAGCGAGGGGACGAGCGGGCGAGAGACATCTTGAAGTTCAAAAAAACAGGCTTCTATGGGGGGAAAACGCCTGTATCGATGTAAGCGCCTAATATGCACTACGTTGCGCGCACAGAGGGCTGGAATTCTTGACAGAACGATGTGCGGGCTAAGGGGACTGGGTATGAGAGCTTAACAGACCCTGAGTATCGAGATAAGGCGGCGGCGGTTCCTTAACCCATAGGAATTTCGAAATTGGAGTTTCACTCCCGCCGGAATATAAAATAATCCCCGTAATGGCGGCCGCAACCAGAAGACCAACACCAGTAATTGACACGATAGTTTTCCACGTTTCAACATGTAATCGAATATGAGGAAGCGACATGTTTTGGATTCTTAATCTGAACCATTGAATGATGAAAACCATCTTGTCCTTAATTTTAAGAATACATCGCTCAAACATTACCCCGAAGATTCGGGGCGATAACCGGCTTAGCCTGGACTTATGAAGATATATCCAATGCTTGACTTTTCCAGTCCGAAAGCTCTCCAGCATCAAAGCAAATGAAATTTTTTCAGCGACTAACTGAATTTTCGCTTTTATCTGCCGTGTCTTTTCTGGACCCCAGTAATTTTTTCGGACATACTTCTGAAGCGGTGGTGATATTTTAGAAGACATGGCACCTGGCATATAATAAATGGTATATGTTTTAATGAGCGGAACAGGATCGATATTCACGCATTCCGCATACAGTTTAATAAAGCCCTTGGCGTAGATAGGCGCTGGCATTAAACTGAAATCATCATGTTCGATACCTTCAACAATCAGTTTTTTAGCCTTTGTCGCGGAGCAGATATCCGATACGGTCATATGTTTTTGCTCTCGAGCATCCTTTAACAGCTGTCCTACTGATTCCATTATGATTCCTCCTTGTCATCAGCTGGATTGTTGGCCGGAATTTCAACATCCAGATCAATTAAAATTTCGCGCGGATCCGAGCCGTGCGCCGGCCCCACAACACCCCGGTCCTCCAAGACATCCATAAGACGTCCAGCCCGGTTATAACCGATCTTCATGCGCCTCTGCAAAAGTGAGACACTTGCCCTCTGGGCCTGCCGGATAATTTCAATAGCCTGTTCAATCAAATCATCATCTTCTTCACCATTAAGCGCGGTTGAAGTTCCGGCTTTCTCAATGCTTTCCTTGATATCTATTTCATAGTTCGGTTGAGCTTGTTTCCTGATAAAGTTTACAATAGCATTAACATCTTCATCGGTTGTCATAGCACCCTGGGCGCGAACAAGTTTGCTGGTTCCTGGCGGGAGAATCAACATATCGCCGCGCCCCAGCAATTTGTCAGCGCCGCTGGTGTCCAGAATGGTTCGGCTGTCCACTTTCTGCGCCACCTGGAATGAAACCCTGGCAGGGAAATTTGCTTTGATCGTTCCAGTAATCACATTTACGGAAGGTCGCTGAGTGGCCAGAATCATGTGAATGCCGACTGCCCGGGACAGCTGGGCCAGACGAGCAATCGAATTTTCAATATCGGCCTGCGCCACGCTCATCAAGTCAGCCAGCTCGTCAATAACGATAACGATATATGGAATCCGGTCCGGCATTATCTCTTCCTCGTTATATGCCACACCAACAAAAGCAGAATGTTTGTCTTTTTCTTTATTGTTATAGCTTTGAATTGTTCGAACCCCGGCGCGCGCAAACAGTTTATATCGTTTTTCCATTTCGTTGATGGCCCACCGCAGGCCAAGCGTTACTTTCTTTGGGTTTGTAATAACAGGTATAACAAGATGCGGAATACGGTTATACACTGCAAATTCGACTATCTTCGGATCAACCAGTAAAAGACGGAGTTGATCAGGTGTTCTTGACATAAGCAGGCCCGCGAGAATGGAATTGATACATACCGTCTTACCCGACCCAGTTGATCCAGCAATCAACAGATGGGGCATAACGGCCAAGTCGGCAACCAGATCCTTTCCTGCTACATCTTTGCCTAGAATAATTGGAATAGCTGCTTTGCTTGACTTCCACTCTTCGCCCTCGAGCACCTCACGCAGATAAACGCAGTTGGCAATGGAGTTAGGAATTTCAATGCCAACGACACCTTTACCTGGAATGGGAGCCTGGACCCTTACGCTGGTCGCTTTCAGGGTCAGTGCCAGGTTATTGCTGAGCTGGCCAATTTTCTCCACCCGTACTCCAGGCGCCGGCAACAGCTCATAACGAGTAATAACAGGCCCCTGTTCAATATTAGTTATCTCGCTTTCAATTCCGAATTCCGCCAAAGTTTCTTTCACAATCCGCGATGTGATTTGAAAATCACTTTTGATCTTTCTGTCCTGGTTCAATGGCACGGGCTTAAGCAGACTGATAGGTGGCAGTTGATAGGCGAGGCGCTGTTTGGCAGATGATTCCGCTGTTGCCAATTCAGATTTTTTCGCCCTGGCTTTCCCCTCTTCAGGTTGATTTTTTTCCGTCGGCTGTGTGAATAAGTGTGATTCAGGTTCTTTTCCGTGGAATGGCGACTGTTCAGTCTGTTCCTGCGCGCCGATTTTTTCCAGCGGGGACTTTGGCATTACATTATCGGCGGCGACAGCGCCAGTCTGAGTCATTAGAACACGACGTTTCTTTTTTCCCACGGCTTTTTCAATAATGGCCTGTTGCCTGGTAATTGCCCGTTCCTCTCTGGCGATTCTATCAAGTTTACCATGGCGTGCCTCAAGTATTATTTCCGTTTGATTTTTCAAGAAGAGAAAGAAATGATAAATTTTTTGTAAAAAAGCATAAACAGCCTGTTTACCGATAAACATGAATAAACTGCCGATAAGAATTCCTGTGATCAGAATCGTAGCGCCGGCTGTTCCAAACAGTGTATCAAGCCACCTGTCTGCCACGAGCCAACCAAGCACTCCGCCGGATATTCCGATAATATTGAACTTGTGACAAAGAGGAGCCAGGCCGGCAGGATGCAATTTAATTAAACAACTGACTGTTATAATTGCGATTGTTCCCCAGATAACACGAGGCAAGAGTTTTTCTTTAGGGCTGAATAGCAGAATGATTCCAATCAGACTGGTTACAACCGGTATGAATATGGCGCCAACACCAAAAACCATCAGAGCGACAAAACTGAACCATGCACCGGCTGGACCAATGAAGTTGGCAACCGGATTGTTAGTCGGAACTTTGAGAACAGGGATATCTTTCCATTGATAGGAAACAAGAGCTAATACCATTAACAAACTGAATGTTAGCAACACAATCCCTGAAAGTTCACGAACGCCGGTTTTTCGCGTCTCCTGTAATTCTGTCATCTGTCTTAGCCCTTTTTATCCCAGACAATGGTTGTTACTGCTTATCTATAGTAATGTGCACAAAAACCGGTTCAGCAACGGCGAATATATCTTTCCCCTGTGGTAAATAAATATTGACAGGCAAATCGTAAGTCAAGGACGGGTCAAGATCCACGCAGTCGACGAAAACTTTTGGAACGGCTGCTTTTATTTCATCGAGCGCTTCAGCCCGGCCCGTCAAAATTACATTCACGCTTGGAGGTGTGATCTCGATTTTGAGCCGAGATCCGCGCTGGACCATTGCTGAAACCGGTATGTCTTTCTTTTCCAGGCTCTCGGATTTTTCTGTAATCACCACTTTCACCTGAACATCAGACGGCTCAATGCGATAAGTCTGCAATTTAGTTGGCGGAAGCACACTGCGTCGTTTGGTAAAGGATTCAACCCGTTTATCCACATCCACCGGCTCTGTATACACCCAATCAATACGTTTAAGCTGTTTGGCCGGGCCATACAAACTGACCACCGCGGGTTCGCAAATAAGCTCTTCTACATAGCCGTAAAACGGTTTGCCGGTTGTTCGGCTTTTGACGGAGACCCGTTTTTCAGATTCGCGGTCGAGGCTGATTTGAATATAATCCGGGTCCACTTGAATGGCGCGGACGCCGCGAACACCCTTAATATCACCGTGTGTTACAAGGACTCTTTTAGATCCGGATATCGTGTTTGTTCGAAGATCAATAACAGCTCGAAGCTGCTTTTGATCCATCAAGCGAATATCTTCCTGAGAACCTCGAAACGTAACATGCACGGAATCCTCAGACTGGTTCATAACCGACCATCCTTTACGAACCTTGAGTTCCAGCGGAATATTCGGAATGTCGATTTCAAAGCTGATCGTTTCGCGGATTGCGTACCATGACACAATCGCCAACAACAATGAAACGACTTTGAGCCAGAGATTATGTGTGAAAAAATTTTTCATGCAATTTTCATTAAGAGATTAACTTGACACCCATCAAATTGCGTATTTTATTCAAGAGCACATTCAGCTGTTTATTAACTTTGCCCCATACACTGTGTTTTCTTTTGGTTTTCTGTAGAATACCTGAAAGAAAACGCCTGAGCCGTTCTTTATCCAGATTCTGGAACAGTCGGCCTTTATGACTGAAAGAAATTCCGCCTGTCTCTTCAGATATGATAATTACCATGGAATCGGTTTCCTCTGTTAACCCGACAGCGGCCCTGTGCCGGGTTCCGAGTGTTTTGCTGAATTCAGTTCGTCGGGAGAGTGGAAACATACATCGCGCGGCGACAATCTGGTTGTTGCTGATAATGACACCGCCGTCATGCAGGGGAGTATATGGAAAAAAGATGCTGGCCAGAAGTTCCGAGTTGACCGCGCTGTCAATTTTAATACCGGTTTCCTGGATGGTCCGCGTTCCAATATCCTGTTCAATCGCTATCAATGCACCGATTCTCCGGTTCGCCAGGATAGAAACTGCTTTCAACAGTTGATCCACCAAAGTTAAATCATTGGCAGAACTTCCAAAGTGATGCTGTTTACCCAATTCGGCAAGAACTCGGCGAATCTCAGGCTGAAAAATGATAAGGAGCGCAATAGACAGATAAACGGAAAATCTCTGCAGAAGCCAATTGAGCGTATCCATGTGGAAAAACCTTGTGGCCACAATAAGAATGACAAAGAAAATAATAAATCCGGTAAGAGTCGAAGCGCCGCGGGTGCCCCGGAAGAATGCAAAGATATAATAAAACACAAACGCCAGGCATAGAATTTCCACCAGGCCATTGATATCAGGGATTGCAATCCTGCTCAACCACTGCATAGTTCCGATTCTCCAGAATAAGCGTACTCACAACCCGTATTACGTCTCGGGATTGCTTGACGTCATGTACCCGCACGATATTAGCTCCCTGGACCAGTGCATATGCTAAAGCGCCAAGACTGCCCGCCAGCCGATCGCCAACATCGCGACCCGTTAGAGATCCGAGAAAATGTTTCCTCGACAACCCAATCACAACCGGACGTCCGCAATTCCTGAAAGAATTAAGACGGCCAATTAATTGAATATTATGCTGAGTTGTTTTTCCGAACCCGATACCGGGGTCCACTGCTAATGAATTCCAGTTTACTCCGGTTTTGACCAGAGATTCAATCCTATAGGTAAGAAATTCGCGAATTTCTTTAACGACATTATCATAGCGCGGATTTTCCTGCATGGTTCGCGGCTTGCCGCGCATGTGCATCAGAATCACTCCAGCTCCTGATGCTGTAACCACCTTTATCATACGCGGATCAGATGTCATCGCGGAAACATCATTGACAATATGCGCGCCGGCTGTCAGTGCACACTCAGCCACATTGGCTTTCGTGGTATCCACCGATAAGACTACTTGAGTTTTTTCACTCAAGGCCTCAATAACAGGAACGACCCGCGAGAGTTCTTCCTCGACTGTAACAGGGGCTGCTCCGGGTCTTGTGGACTCACCTCCGATATCAATTATATCCGCGCCGTCATCGGCAATTTGAAGCCCGCGTTCAATCGCTATATCTCTATCGAAAAAATGACCCCCGTCAGAAAATGAATCCGGAGTCACATTCAGAATACCCATAACGAGCGGATTTCTGCCCTCGCTCAGATCAAATGAACGATTCCGACACTGCCAAATCAGAGACGTCTTCACTTTACCCAAATTTTTTTGAACATCCGAAATCGTTGAGTTGTATACTGAATGCATGCGAAAAATGCTGTCTTATCAGCCGTCCCTCCGGGACTGAAACAAGGTACTGATGCCTGTTCCCAGCACTGAAGCGCCGGTCTATTACCAAAGGTTCCTACGGAACCTAATGTTTTGTCCCGCAGGGACATATGATAGTAACGCGGCGATTTATCGCCGGGTTGTGATGAAAAAAGAAAATAAGTCCCATAGGGACGACTGATAAAGAATAGATTATCCTTTTCAGAGCTCCGAATCAACGCAACTCAACAATTTTTGACGTTCTCAAATATTTACATCGCCAGGACATCGTACCACAGGCACTCGGGTCCATAGGACCCTCCCCTCAGGTCCGGAGGACATTCCGGGTCCGAGGACAGACCAGCCGTGGCTGGAAACAGCGGCCTACCGCGACATTAGACCGGCTCAAGTTCTATTTCGTTTTTGACAGGTTTATCTTCCTGTTGCGACTGAACTTGACCAACATTTTGCTTGTCTTTTACTGTTTCTTTCTTCGCATCCGGAATCGTCTGTTTTTTCGCGTCTTCTTTTGCACGCTCTTCATCTGATAAAACATGACCGAATTCAACAATCTCCCCTACAACACGGCCGTCAAGCATTTCACGATCAATCAACAGAAGAGCAATGGCATCCAGCTTGTCATGATTCTTGTTCAAGATATCTTTAGCCTTATCATATGCCTCCCGCAAAAACTTATTGACTTCCATATCAATGCGCCGGGCCGTGTCTTCACTGAAATCCTGATTTCGCGTCACTTCCCGACCGAGAAACAGTAATTCTTCACCAGCGCCAAACGTCTGGGGCCCGAGTTCAAAGCTCATTCCCCAGTTGCATACCATGAGTCGGGCCAGTTGAGTGGCCTGTTTAAAATCATTAGCTGCACCAGTGGAAATATCGCCAATGACGAGTTCTTCGGCTGCGCGACCGCCCATCAAACCGGCAAGTGTTCCTTTCAACTTAATCATGCTTTCGGTTGAACGGTCTTTTTCCGGCAGCTGCATTGTGGCGCCAAGATAAGCTCCACGAGGAATGATTGTGAGTTTGTGGAGTGGTTCGCTTTGTTCCATATTAAGCATGACAAGCGCATGACCGGATTCATGATACGCAGTCAACCGCTTTTCATCGTCATCCAGCACATGGCTTCTGCGTTCACGTCCCCACCGGACCTTATCCCGCGCCTCTTCCAGGTCCGTCATATCCACCTCTTTTTTGCCTTCACGGGAAGCCATAAGCGCCGCTTCATTCAGCAGGTTGGCCAGGTCAGCGCCTGAAAATCCGGGCGTTCCCCGGGCCAGACGATTAAGATCAATATCCTTTTTCATCTTAATATTTTTGGCGTGAATTTTCAGAATAGCCTCGCGGCCATTAAGAAGGGGAAGGGCAATAACGATCTGGCGGTCAAACCTGCCGGGTCTCAAAAGCGCTGGATCAAGGACATCAGGCCGGTTCGTTGCTGCAATAATAATCAGACCTTCCTGGGTCTCAAAACCATCCATTTCCACAAGCAATGCGTTTAACGTTTGTTCCCGTTCATCATGCCCGCCGCCAATTCCGGAAAAACGGCTCCTGCCGACTGCGTCAATTTCATCAATAAAAATAATACATGGCGAGGTTTTTTTCGCCTGTTCGAACATATCACGGACCCGGGAAGCGCCAACGCCGACAAACATTTCAACGAAGTCCGATCCACTGATATTGAAAAAAGGAACGTCGGCTTCACCGGCTATGGCCTTTGCCAACAACGTCTTGCCGGTTCCAGGCGGTCCCATCAGCAGAATCCCTTTTGGCATTCGTCCGCCAAGTGACTGGAATTTCTTGGGGTCCTTAAGAAATTCCACGATTTCATGCACTTCTTCCTTGGCTTCGTCAACGCCGGCGACTTCTTTGAAAGTGACCTTGTTCTTATCGCGAGTAAGCAAACGGGCACGGCTTTTTCCAAAACTCATTGCGCCGTGACCCACGGCGCGGATCTGACGTATAAACAGAAAATACAGAAGACCCAAAACGAATAGAAAAGGAATAGCTCCCTGAACCAGACGCCAGATATCAATCTTCTGGCGACTGAACGAAAACGGTACTCCTTTTTTCTCAAGCCAGACAGGCAATCCATCGGTCACCACGACATCCACCTTAAACAGTCTGGGCTTGCCGGTTTTTTTATCGATTTCCGTCATTTCACCGCGAATATACTGACCGCCCGACACTTCAGTTACAATCTCGCATTTCCTGATTTTCCCCTGCTCCACCATCTGAACGAAATGCGGGTTGTACTGAATCTCGTTAACGGCGTTCTGTCCGTTTTGGAACCAATGGAACAGGAACAGAAAAACCACGGGAACCAACAGCCATATCCACAGTGTCCGATTTGGTAGTTTTAGCTTGTTCTCGTCGCGCTTTGCCTGATTGCTGTTTTTTTTCTGCTCTTCCATAATATGATCACTCGTTAATCTGGTCTATTCATCTGCCGCTAAGGCACAAAAAATTGAACGCGGAATGCGGAGCGCGGAACTGGGAATACTGTTCAGGATAATTCCGAGTTCCGAACTCCGAGCTCCGAATTGATAATTATCTTTGCGGCGAATAATTCAGGTTAAATGACGTAATTATAACTTTACCTTCGAATGTACCTAATCTCTACAGACAACTTAATAAATACACTTAAAATTTACAATAGAATAGTATATTACTATCACACCTGAAAAAAAAATGCAAACGGAAGATAACGCTGAAAAAAATTCCCTTTGTTTATTCCGGCATCAGAGGTGACAGGCAGGATTGCAGTTCGTTTTCAAGATTCCGTTTCTCATAGCGTAACAGACGATTTTTTTGTGTCCTTATCACGGCTTCGCGGAATTTCTTGATTCGCACGATTGCTCTCATCATCTCAGCAATCCAATCGAACTGTTTTTTTCGGAACAGGATACCCGCACCATTCAGTGTTTCCGGAACAGCAGCAGCAGCATAAGCCAGGACAGGCAAATCATGAACCATGCTTTCAAGCAGTGGAATACAAAACCCCTCGTGTTCGCTCATGCACAGGAATAGATGAGATGCATCATAACATGCGCTGAGTTCCTGTTGAGATACGGTTCCGCGGAACAAAACGTTCTCGAGGTTAAGGTTCCGCGCCAACGTTTTTAACAGCATGTAATACCGTTCCATTCCAGCGTGGGAGCCC
>CAZBGF010000037.1:0-9362 GCA_964491255.1 uncultured Verrucomicrobiota bacterium | reverse complement strand
GTGTCCTTCATAGCTTCCATTGCATCCATGATCTGATCTTCTTTCTGTAGTCCTGATTCTTTTGCAGCCGCGCTTTCAGAACCTTCCGCCTGGTCCATTTCCTCAAAAACCTGAAAAACATCTTCAACCAGGTCGTTGCCCACTGGAAGCTCAGGAAAAATCTGTAGGTCTTTAGCAATTTGAAGCAGAGCTTCTTTCATTTTGTCATGTTGTTCGTCAATTTCTTCTTCAAGATCGTCTGTTTCTTTACTGGATTTATCCTGCTGACGTTTTGTTTCCCGAATAGCGTCAGCAATTTTTGACTCAATTTTTGCAAGCTTCTCCATCTTTTTTTTCGCAATATCCAGGGCATCCCGGAGTTCTGAAGATTTTTCAATGGATTCTTTAACGCGCCATTCATTCATCAGTTTCTGGAAATCTTTGAGTGCGACTAATGCGTCTTTTTGAAAGGGAATGGCTTTTACAGGCTCTTTTTTCTCCAGACGTTCTGAGGCTCGCAGCATATTGGCGGATATACGTTTGCTTTCACAACCTTTTGCAACTTGGATGAGCATCTGGCCGAATTCCGGCTCACTGCCCGATTTGGTTTTCGCGTCTTTTTTGCAGAGTAGAATAAATGCATCAAGATCATCTGCCAGGCGGTCCTGTTTACGGACCAGAGAATTGTCAAGACTTGATAATTTTTTCAAACATGCCTTTGTATTCTCTAATGTGATTTCCTGTCCTTTAACAAGGGCATCAAGCATGCCTATCAAACCTGAAACATCTCGATTTCGTTTAACTTTATCACTGCCGGCCTGGATACGGGTTAGGACGCGGAGAATGCGGGTTTCCAACATAACGGCTCTCTTTGAAAGCGCGGTTTTTTTTCCGGATTTGGCAAAGGGCACGCGATCCAGATTGTCAATAACTTCCATCATTGCGTTTTGATAGAGCTTCCTGACCGATGTAGTGAGCGAGCCCAGCGGTTTTGAGGGATTCGCGATCAATTGTCCCGTAATCTGTCGAATGACCTGTTGCGTTTTGGAAACTTCCTGCCATTGACTTTTTACTGTACTGTCCAGTGCCGCGTCCAGCTTTCTTGTTTTATCGATATTTACCAGCTGAAGCTCTACAAGCTTGTTCAGGCCGATAGCCGCATGCTTTGCGGTTTTGTCTGATTTTTTCTGAATCTCATTAGCAGTGCTCCATTCAAACTGGATAAGCGAGGAGCGGGTGATGTTCGGTTTTCCAACCGTATTGTTATCAACAGCGACAATTTGCAGAGCCAGAGGTTTTTCCATATTAAATGTTAATCCTTCACCAGTCCAGTTCGTGGCGAATTCCTTGACGCCTGTATCAGGCCATTCACGGATAATCTCGGCTCGGCTCTGACTTTTTTCAGTATTATCTTCAATCCAAGGAACCTTTTCCAGACGTATGTTGGACAACCCATAGTCATCTGAAACTTCCCACTGAATTTGAGGGGCAATACCAGGCCGGAGACCGGTTCTTGACGTTGGAGCAATAACACGGATAACCGGAGCTTTGTCAGGCAGAAGTTCGTATTTAATGCTGTTTTCAGCTTTTTTGCCGTATGTATCAACAGTAGAAATAGCAATTGGTTTCTGCTTTGTTATTGTAAGTTCTCCCTTCCAGTTGCTGTCGAAGTCAAGCTTGCTGGATTTAGTGAGTTTCGATTGGGCATTGGTTGTTATCAGAGCGGCCGAACTCAACTCTCGATTACATTGAAACGCGAGTGTCATGATCGAACCCTTGGGTACAGGCACATGATCGGTCAGCCCGTCGAATTTCAGGGTTTTCAGTCCTGTATATTCGGGCGGCTTGACAGTGATTCCCAATCTGGTAAACGCGAGCGACGGTAAAACACGAATGTCATAGCGCCTGGCTACAGCATCACCCGCGCGAAAACGGTATTTAAAATCGGTTGATGCCCTGGATATCCTGAATGAAAATTCTTCAGTGCCTGTTCCAGAGAGACGGCCAAGTTTCATTATACTTTTCTTATCATCAGAAGGCCAGAGGTCCATATACACATTCTGGCCTTTTTTTCCTGATGTGCTGCAGACCAGCATGACTGGTTCGCCCTTGATAACAGCGCTGTCGCCGGGAATCACCTTTTCTATAGATGCCAGTGTAGAAGGCGAACGACTGGAAAAAGGATTAAGAATGCGAAGTAGAGAATTACTCCACGCCACGCCTGTCAATGCGCGAGTGCCAATCAGGATAAGACATGCCAGAGCCAGAATAATATATGACCTGATCTGTTTTTTCCGGTCTCTCATGTCATTGACCTTGACATGCTGCCATTCTGGAACACCGCGTTGAACATAGGCGGTTTTCATGGCATTGTTTTCTGTATACGAAAACTGGATATAGTTAATGAGATGATTGTCGATGGCTGGAAATGCGTGTTCAATGCGAGCGGCTACGCTCTGTATCGATCGCTTTTTTCTCAGTGCACCGGTGATTTGCCAGAGTCCGAAGAGTAACAGTATGATCAGAACAGTCCATGTACAGATCCTGCCGGTGCGTTCATATCGAAGAAGGAAATCGGAAAGCGCGAAAAGCCATAACGAAACGCATAGAATGGACATCCAGAAAGCCGTCCTTATTTCTGCTTGCCACCGGCTCAGTTTTCGTCCAATCCATGTTAATTGATGCTGTAATCCAATGGGAGGCATGCGTAATCTCTCTTACGTAACTTTAGCTGTTAACTCAAAGCATAGGGATTTCAAAGTTGTAGCCGCGGCAGTCTCTTGCCGCGATGTTTTCGCCCCAACGGAGTGGGGCGGCTACAGTTGTCCGGCGAAAGCCGGACTTAATTCAAACGCACTATCACGATATCATCTACATATAAATAGGCGTATTTCCCTTTTTCTGCTTTACCATCAATTGCGACGATATGAACAACAAGAAACTGCACTTTATTAAAATGTTTCTGAGCAGATTTCGAAAGTTTTTTTCTTGGTAATGTCTGGGACGCCTTAGACCATGATTTCCCCACTTTGGTGCAAGGACCCGTTTTCTGCCCGTGAAAGTAGATTGGGCGGAATTTATAACATTTTCTCACCTCCGACAGCTTGGGGTTTTTATGCGGTTTGATGCCGGGTCGCCATCGGTATCCTTCAATCAGAAGCCGTAAGCCTGGTCCTGTGGAGCGTGCCGATGCAGTTACCTTGTATTTTCCACCCGGTTTGACCGGAATTGGCGCGCTGTCGACTTTTACTCCTTGCCTTATCAGCAAGTCGTCGTCTGCTTTCAGGCATAAAACATTTTGATGAGCACCATCGGTTTTAACGATTGATACATATTTATGGTTATCAGCATAGTTGGAATTGCCAGTATCAGAATAGTCGTATTTCCACTTGGTCAGCGGATTTTCAGGATCATCAAAACTGCCATTCTCGACAAGATTGATTCCTACCCCCGCCATGGCCAGAGTACAAGACATGATTAAAACTGTGAGTAGCAACCGGTTCACAACTTGCTTGTTCATAGTATATCCTTTCATAAGCATTAACAAATTAATAGGACGCAGGTTTTCGCCCCGTACGTACGGGGCGGGCAAGATATACGCAGATAATTAAAAGTAACTAAAGTGTCTAAAGTAACTAAAGTGTCTAAAGTGCCTTCATAACTTTTAACTTATAACTTTCAACTCATAACTTTTAATCCTGACAATCTGCGTTCATATGCGTCCAAAAAATACAAATTCCTATATGATTAAATTATTTTACGCCATGTTTTTTGCTTTTCTTACAGTCCATTCTACTGCTAACAGGCCAACAAGCAAAACAATAACTATAATATTATTCCAAAGTGAACTGTAATGAATCCGTTCCTCTTCGCTGGTTATCACGTTTATGTTTGAAAGAACATCGTTGATTTCTTCAAGCTCGCAGAATTGCCCTTTGCTGGATTTAGATAAAAAGGTTAAAACATTAATATTAGCAGGTCGTGGATCCGATTCCGGTGTGAAAGGCTGGATAAAGAAAGAGTAGGGTTGGGATTCCACTTTTTGGCCTTTAACATCGGTAAAGGCAACAGCCGTGTGAAGACCATGATGCTCTGGCGTAAAGCTGGCGCTGAAACCAGGATAAATTTTACCGGTTGAGGTTGTTACATTTTGTTTTGTCATTATAAACGGGATGCTCCGTTTGTCCGGACACTGAATTTCGCATGTAATAGATATGTTTTTTTGAATCGTATTATCCCTGTCGTTCAGACGCGCGTGAAGTTCAATGGTATCTCCAAGAAACAGTCGTTCAGCATCTGCAAAGAGATCGAGCCTGGAACTTGCTATTTCTGTTTCAGCCGGAGACAACCAGAGTAACATCTGGTTCCAGAACCGTTGATACAGATTTTTCTTGCCCGGAGTGAGCTGCCAACGCCATAGAGAATCAGTCAGAACAGTCACTACTTTACCCTGTCCGTATTTCTGGACAACAACAACTGGTTGACTGCCATGCTGCTTATCCGTGGTTATCAGGACTGACGCCGCGGGTGTGAGCGAGCCGCAGGGAAAAATTGACAAGATAGAAGGAATGTTTTTCCATATTGTTTTGTCATCAACACGAAATGCCTGATGCTGTTGGCCGTCTGATGTCAGTGTGACATTGAATTCACCTTCCTGAATCGGCAAGTTTCCCTGCTTCCGCATTGGCAGAATTTTCCGGAGTGGCGTGCCGGCATAGCCATTGTCACCCCAGGCTTTAGAGCCTCCAAGCAGCACAAGACTGCCTCCATTTTCTACAAAATCTATCAAGGATATTGCCCGTTCCTTGCCCAATTCATCGGCGTCGAGGTTGCCAAGCATGACCATTTTGAAATTTGCCAGCTGGTGTTTGCTCATTTCAGGGGATACAGAACTTCGAGTGCCGTAGCTGAGAAACCGGCCGCCCGGTCCGCGAATGAAACATACGGGTGTGATTTCCTTATTCCCTTTGAGTGCGCGAACCATATATTTTGACTCCCAACGCGGCAGGCCTTCCACGTATAATAAACGGTTCCTGGCGTCAATTACCTGGACCGAGACGGAAAATGTATTGTCATTCGTGTGGGTTTCGCCTTTTATTCGCGGGGCTTTAATGGTATAGACGAAATTCCCTTTTTCCGGGTGAGTAAGCTGGAAAGATACGTCTCTTGATCCGCCTTCATCTGGTATTTCAATCGGCGTTGACTGGAGCATCTTTTCGTTTTTATAAAGTTGTATTTCTATCGCCTGCCCTTGAGTTCCCTGGCCTGATATGCTTGTTCTGAGTTCGGTGTTCCATCCGACAACCGCTCGTCGAGGCGTATCAACGTTGTTTACGTGGATATCCGGCTCGACTGTCCAAATGTCCGGAGGTTCCGGCCGGACCGTGTAAATGGGGCAGGGCCAGTTTTTTGAAGCCCAGGTGTCATTGGCTTCTCGGGTATCAAGTCCGTCGCTGAGCAAAAGAACTCCGCAGACATTCTGGCCTTTGTAACGATCCAATAGTTTGTTCAGGCTGGTTCGCAAACAAGTTTTATTTCCTTTGAACTCAATATCTAATATTTCGTTCAGCTTAAATTTGTTTCCGAGATCCTTGTTAAACGGATAACAATCAATCAGGCATTGAGAGCTGATTGCCTGGCGCCAGGGCTGATTCAAGACCTCCAGCGCCTTATCCTTCCGGGTCGGGATGTCATTGGTTGGGGTCAGAGTCATGCTTACAGATGTATCCAAAACCACCAGGAACCGCGGCTTAAGTAATTCCGTCATGGCACGTTTCATGATCGGCATGAGCAGGCACCACGCAAACAGAATAATGAATAGAAGTCTTAATGCCATGAGTATGATTATAGTTCTATCCTTTGGCAGATAACGCCAGAACGTGAATAGACCTATACCAATCGCTGCCATTACAACAATGACAATGGCAGTCAATGGAAAGGTATGTTCAAATATAAGTTCTACAGCCATGATATTAACCTGTTGCCTTTCCATGAACTCGGCCGGTTGGCTCGATGACCAGTTGCTCAGAAAGCGTGCGGGTCTTCTGGCTTGTTTTGTTTGCCACAAACAATTCGAAAATGCCAAGAATGAAAGCCAACCATAGCAGTTGTTCAGCCAGCGGGCGTCCAACCCGATGTTTTTTGACCAACTGTAGTAAAGTTTCCTTATTTTCGGCAACCATGATTTTTTTGGAACCAATAAGAGATGGAATTTTCTGGAGGTCAACCAATGATAAGTCTGACTCATTGCGCATGACATTAACTGCCATAAACGGTTTTGGAGAAGGGCTTTCAGAGTTGGAAAGATAATATATTCCTGGGATACTGATATTCTCAACGTTTAATGTGATTTCATTTCCGGATTTCAGCTGTTCTATAGTTATCGATTCATCTGACGGGCCAAATAATTCAACAGTACCGGGACGAACAGGAAGCAGATTTGAGATATTCAGATTTCGACTCGTCCAGATAAACAGCGGTTCTTTGCCAGCGCTCGCTCCAAATTGAACAATTTGATGGATGATCGGAAGAAAGAACGGGGATAACGGCAGATTGCTCCATCTGCGGTCAGCCGAAACTGAGAAGCACAGCATTTGACCCTTGCCAACTTTATGCCTGAGCAGGAATGGATTTTCATTGCTCATTTTGATGATTGGTTCAGCGGTTGCTTCAAGTTTGTTCCATTGTATTTCCCTCTTGACGGTAATAGTTGGAATGGCGCCGGGAGGAAGTTGCATTCCAGTGAATATAGGGTCACCCGGTTTGACCAATCTCAGTAGCTGGCGCTGGTCATCTGGTTGGATATCCTTTATCACGCGCGGCAAAGCCGGTAGACAGCTCCAACTTTCATAATCCGCAGGGTTCCCCCGGTCTCCCGGGAAAAGGACAAGTAGTCCACCTTGCCGGACATAATGTTCGAGCGCTACAAGGGATTGTCCGGGAAGCGGTACGACATTGCAAAGGAAAACACACGAATAGGTGTTTGGATTAACGTTCTCGCCAAGATTGTCAGTGTCAACACGTTTCATCTCAATTGCAGAGAGGCTTCCACCTGGATTAAGCGCGTGTATGAGATAAAACATATCCTTTTTTGTTCCTACGCAT
Source organism: uncultured Verrucomicrobiota bacterium (assembly GCA_964491255.1). Taxonomy (GTDB): domain Bacteria; phylum Verrucomicrobiota; class Kiritimatiellia; order JAAZAB01; family JAAZAB01; genus CAZBGF01. The sequence continues at coordinate 2,279 of CAZBGF010000037.1, read as the reverse complement.
AGCACTGGTATTTTTTCTCTTATGTGAAGAAGAAAATAAAAGATGTTATCTATAATAAGTCCGTCGGAAGATGTCTCGATTTTTGCCGTGTGGATTCCCTTTGGCAAAGACGGAAGCGGAAAAATGACGTTGTTTGCGGTTCCTTCCTCAACGACCATTGATCGTCGGCTTATTTCCATTTCATCAATAACCAATGCCGTGGAAATGCTTTGCGGACGGCCGGTATGACTGACCTGGACTGATAGCCGGGCCGATGTGCCGGCCATCAGAAGTTTCGGCTGGATTTCAATAGACATCGGAGCTGAATTTTCAGGCGCTGTAACACCTGTTGCTACTACGAAAAAAGTCGTGTTTGGATACATGATTTTCGCATTCCATTGCGAATGTGCAGATGAATTCGTAGATACAGACTCTTCTGCCGTTTCCGGTTCTGCTATAGCCTGTGTTGACTTCTGGAATTTTTCCCAGGGGAGTTTTTGACCATCCGTGATGATAAAAACTTCACGTTCCCGCCCTCCGGATTCCTTGAGCGCGGTGCAGGCTGCCACCACTGCCGGCTTTAGTTGTGACGCGGTTGTTTGGATATCCATAGCCTTCACCTGGGCCAGAGCCATTTCAAAATCTTTGGTAGGCTGTTCAATTAAGGGAGTAACATCATCATCCGCCAGGAAAATGCAGACTCGATCTCCATGCGAAAGACTCTCGATAATTGAAATTGCGCAATTTTTCGCCGTGTCCCAGACCTTTTTTTTGCCGGATACATAATCCATGCTGTATGAAACATCCATCACGATAGCTACATCTCTGCGACTGCTTCCCATGAGTTGTCTAAATGATGTGATCCTGAGAATTGGCAAGGAGAATGCGAGCGCGATAAAGAGTAAGGTTAAAGTTCGCAGCAGCCAGAGAAGAAAGTTTTCAAGCCGAATGCGATTTGAAGACTTTTGCTGAGCAAGTTTGAGAAACCGGATAGTACTGAACGGAATTTTGACGACTCGCCGCCGCTGCATCAAATGCAGTACCAGTGGAATCAAGGCAGCGCTCATTGCCCATAAGAAGAATGGATTTAAAAATACCCACATCTAAATTTGTCCGTTGTCCGTTTGTCCGTTGTCCGTTTGTTGCAACTGACCACTATCTTCTTAACGTTTCACGCTTCAGTTATTTGGAACAGCGCTTTCGTTCTTCGAGAAATGATCTGACGAAAGAACTCATGTTCTGGTTGATATTGACCATTCGGTAGTCAATATTCATTTCTGCGCACGGTTTCCGATACTTTTCAAGAAAATCAGCGAATACTTTCTGGTAATCCTTCGCAATAGAGCGGGGGTTGGCCATAATCCTTTCTCCTGTCTCCATATCCACGAATTCCGCGCCTCTTTTAAATGAAAAATCCAGTTCAGTACTATCCATGATGTGGAAAATGATAACGTCGTGACGTTGTTTTCGGAAATGAGCTAAGGCTCGAACGACGTCGTTAGGCTCGTCCAGAAGATCAGAGAATAACACGATCAGCGCCCGTTTGTGAACAGATTCCGCAATCTGATGAAGGGTTTTAGCGGTTTTGGTTGTAGAGGAAGGTTTCCGTTGAGCTAGAATTTTAGCCATATTGTTCAAATGGGCAAACGTATTCTTTGCACCCATCCTGGAATCAATTTTGTCGGAATATAGATACATTCCAACGGAATCCTTGGCTTTGACCACCACATAGCCGATGGCCGCGGCAAGGTGGCAGGCGTAGTGATATTTCGTTTCTGTTCCGCTGGTATAGGCCATGGAAGCGCTTCGGTCGACAACAAGATAGACCCTGAGATTGGTTTCATCTTCATACCGCCTGATGTAATAGCGGTCAGTGCGCCCCAACACTTTCCAGTCGATATGTTTGGGGTCATCGCCTGTTACATAGGCCCTGTGGTCTGCAAATTCCGAGCTGGCCCCTCGATTCGGACTTCTGTGTTGACCTGCAAGGTTGCCTTCAACAACATAGCGGGACTGGATAACCAGACGCCCCAAATGGGTTAATTCCTGCGGAGTCAATAAATTGCTGATACCTTCGGACACTATGGATCCTTTTTTAGTTAGTCGATACTGAAAAATCTTGTATTGTCTCACGCAAAGGCGGAGATTTGAACAAAAGACAATAAAAGTAATAAAGAATTGAAAGAAATACCGCATTTCTTTTAATTTCTTGATTCTTTTTTCGTGACTACTCAAGTCTATGTTGTCAGCCGTCCCTACGGGGCTGAATTTATGGTTGTTTCCCTGTTTCCGTCGATGAA
>CAZBGF010000036.1:0-9683 GCA_964491255.1 uncultured Verrucomicrobiota bacterium | reverse complement strand
TTTTTTTTCACACAAAGCCGCAAAGATCGCCAAGTTTTTGATATTTTTTTTCTTTGTGTGCTTTGTGTCTTTGTGTGAAATAATTAAAGTAAATCCTGTTAATCTGCGTTCATCTGCGTCCAAAAAATACAAATTCCTATACGATGAACTTACCGCTTCTGCTCATACACTAAATTCATGGACCTGGCCGCAGACACCTCATCCAGACGGCCCACCGGAGTTGTAACAGGCGTTTCCTTTATCTTATCAGGATGCTCCACGGCATCTTTTGCCAATTCAATCATCGCGCGAATAAACGCATCCAACGTCTCACGCGTTTCAGTTTCAGTCGGCTCGATCATCATGGCTTCAGGCACAATCAGTGGAAAATACACGGTCGGAGGATGAAAACCGCGATCAATCAATCCTTTGGCAATATCAATTGCCCGAACATTCATACCTTTAACACTGAGCACGCATTCATGCATACAGCGGTCTGATGAAACAGAATAATACGGACTGAGCTTCTTGAGAATGTAATTGGCGTTTAACACCGCGTGATTACTGACGCCCCGCAGGCCATTCCTGCCTAACATGAGGCAATAAGCATACGCTCGCACCAGCACGCCGAAATTGCCGTAAAATGGCGCCACGTACCCAATGCTTTTCGGACGATCATAATCCAGAAAAAATGTTCCATCTTTTGTCTTGACCACACGGGATATGGGTAGATATGGCCTCAGCCGCTCAACCACTCCAACCGGCCCGGACCCGGGCCCGCCGCCGCCGTGCGGAGAAGCAAAAGTTTTATGGAGATTCAGATGACAAATATCAAAACCCTGATCCGTCGGCTTGCACCGTCCAAGTATAGCATTGAAATTGGCGCCATCATAATACATCAACCCGTCAACTGCATGGATACAATCCGCTATTTTCCGAACATCCGGCTCAAACAGTCCCAGCGTGTTGGGGTTAGTCAGCATCATACCGGCAGTTTGTTCATTCACGGCTTCTTTCACACGTTCTACATCCACTGTTCCTTTACTGTTGGAAGGAACAGTGATCACTTTGAATCCGCCAAGCATTGCGCTGGCTGGATTAGTGCCATGAGCGGAATCCGGAATCAGTATATGCGTTTTCCTGTTGCCCCGGTCCCGATGATAAGCAGCTATAAGCATTGTGCCTGTCAGTTCGCCGTGCGCACCCGCCAGCGGCTGAAGCGTAAACTCGGACATGCCAGTGAGTTCGGAAAGCATACGGTCAGTCTCGTAAAGGAGCTTAAGCGCACCCTGCATCAACTGGCCGCCATGCCGGAGTTGAGGCCACAAAGGATGCAGATGAATAAAACCCGGCAGACCTGCCACTGCTTCACAGGCCCGTGGATTATACTTCATTGTGCATGATCCCAACGGGTAGAAATGAGTGTCTATACAGAAATTCTGCCGCGATAAATTCGTAAAGTGACGAACCACGGATATTTCAGGAACCTCCGGCAGTTCAGCCGGTTTTTCACGCAAGAACTGGTCCGGAATCTGTTTCTTCACGGAACTCGTCTTTACATCACGGCCCGCTGACCCGAACGCACTCACAGCGCGCCGGCCCGAAACGCTTTTTTCATAAATCAGTTTCATTTTTTGTCCGTTGCTTGCCACGCCATAGCTCGAAGAGCGACGGCGGGTCAGTCGTCAATAATTCGTATCTCGTGAAGCGCATCTCGTTCGGACGGAAGCGCCTGATTTGAAGAAGTACCTAAAGTGAGCTAAAGTTTTTTCTTATAACTTTCTTCATTTAACTTTAGTCACTTTAGCTCACTTATAACTTTTAACTTTCTTCACCCTTAACCAGCCAGCACTCCCTCCAGGGCCGCGGCAAATATATCAATTTCCTCTTTAGTCCTTTTCTCAGTAAAGGCAGTCAGAAGGACTTTCTCCATGCCCGGATAATACCGCGCGACAGGAAACCCCGCGGCAAACCCCTTATCAATCAACCCGCTCACAACATCAGCGGCATTTTCCGGCAGGCTGACAGCGAATTCATTGAAAAAGTGCGTATGAAAAGTCGGCGTTACACCGTTAATGGCTGTTAAACGTTCCCATGCATAAGCCGCGTTTTCCGCGCACAGCTCAGCTGTTTCTACAAAACCTGTCTTGCCCAGTAAAGAAAGATAAATCAGCGCCCGTAAAGCGCACAACGCCTCATTACTACAGATATTAGACGTGGCCTTCTCACGCCGAATATGCTGTTCCCTCGCCTGTAGAGTGAGAACAAACCCGCGCCGGCCTTGCGCATCCTGAGTTGCACCTACCAAGCGCCCGGGCATTTTGTGAACATATTTCTTACGCGTGGTCATGAAGCCGAGATAAGGGCCGCCAAGCGACAGGGGCAAGCCCATGCTCTGGCCCTCGCCAACTACAATATCGGCTCCCATGGTTCCGGGTGTTTTGAGAATACCAAGCGAAATGGGATATACTGATGCTATTCCAACCGCACCCATCTGATGGGCCGTCTCAATCACATCCGTAAAATCATCAAGACATCCAAAAAAATTAGGATTTTGAAGAATCACGCCGGCAACATCATGATTCAATTGTTTTTTAAACGCCTCGCGATCCGCTAATCCGTTTTTTATAGGTATTTCTATGAATTCAAAAGATAAATTCGTTGAGTAACACTTCAGCATAGTGCGGTAAATCGGATTGACACCCTCATCAATCAGAACTCGGTTCCGCTTAGTTATCCGGAAAGCCATCATAATGGCTTCAAACAGGGCTGTGCCTCCGTCATACAGAGATGCGTTGGAAACATCCATACCCGTCAGCCGTGCTATTGCAGTCTGGTACTCGTAAATTGCCTGAAGAGTACCCTGTGACACTTCCGGCTGATAAGGGGTGTACGCTGTGAAAAACTCCGAGCGGCCTGCCAATGCCTCCACTGATGCAGGGATGAAATGATCATAAAATCCGCCACCGCAGAAATTCGTCAGATGCACGGTATTCATCTCGGCCAAACGGGTCAGACGTCTGGTCATTTCCATTTCGGAAATGGCCGGCATGATATCAAACGACTCCGTCTGAAGCTCTGATGGAATATCAGGAAACAGATCGTCAAAACCTTTCATGCCCAGCTCCGAAAGCATGGCTTGATCATCTTCAGGACTATTAGTATAAAAACTCATGTTCTTGTTCGTTGTCCGTTGCAACTGACTACTGACTACTGACCACGGACTACTGACCCTTTTTTATAAAATGGCAATTCCTCCACTTTAACAGGAAGCGCCTTCCCACGCACTTCAACCTCCAGTTCCTGTCCGGGCTGACTCAATTCCTTATCCACGTAAGCAAGAGCCGCCGCCTTATTTAGACTTGGTGAAAACAGCCCGCTTGTGACTTCACCGGCAATTGCATTATTGTTTATGACTTTATCATGCGGCCGCGCCGACTTGCGGCCCTCTAACAGAAGACCAACCAGGACCCGGACCTCCCCGTTTTCAAGTTCCCGTTGTATAACTTCTTTCCCGATAAAAGGACCGGACATGTCAATAAAGCGACTGCCGCTCGCGCCCACAGGCATTCGGTCCTTTCCCAATTCATGGCCATACAGGGGATAGCCCATTTCCATACGCAGACTGTCACGCGCGCCAAGCCCGGCAGGTTGAATATCGCTTTTTTCAATACACTTTTTCCAGATCCGTTCAACCTGATCCGCTGGCAAAAACAGCTCATATCCCCATTCACCAGTATAACCCGTTCGACTCAGAGTACAGGATATACCACAAACGGTTATTTCCTGAAAATGAAAATATTTAAGATTCGGAAGCTCAATATCCAACGCCTGCTCCATCTGCTCCTTTGAAGACGGACCCTGTATATCCAGCTTTGCCATTCCGGAAGAACAATCAGTAAATGACGTTCCGGCCGAAAGATGCTGTTTAATCCATGCCGCATCATCAGATTTTGTTCCGGCATTCACTACCAACCAGAAGCAATCGTTACTGCGCCGGAAGCAAATCAAATCATCCAGCACGCCGCCATCATCTGCCAGAAGATAGCCATAGGAACAGGCTCCGATTTTCAATGAAGATACTGATTGCGTAATCAACCTGCCCAGGTCAGACTCAGCGGTCTGACCGCTTAGTTCAAACGTTCCCATGTGACAAGTATCGAATATCGAAGCGTGTTCACGTGTATATATATGTTCCTTGATAATACCGCCACCTTGCCCGCCGGAAGGCAAGTACAGCACTGGCATTTCCCAGCCGGCAAAATCAACCATACGGGCGCCCAACGCAACATGCTCATCAAAAAGTGGTGTTTTCATTAGAAACGTACCTCGTATCTCATTAAACGTATCTCGCTCGGACGGAAGTGCCCGATTTGTTTGTCCGTTGTTCGTGGTCAGTAGTCCGTTGCAACTGACTACTGACAACTAACCACTGACATCTATTTTTAACTTCCCCTATAACTTTAGTCACTTTAGCTCACTTATAACTTTCTTCCCCTATACCGGCGGGTTACGCTCGGGAAGTTTCCTGCCAAGTTCCATAAGCTCAGCGAGCGGCGCCATACCGGCTGTTGCATCGGGCTGCGCAAGACTGGCCGCGGCAGAACATGCACCCAGAACCATGGCCTCTTCATGACCCCAGTCTTCATGAAGCCCATACAACATGCCCGCGCAAAAAGCGTCGCCTGCCCCCACTGTTCCCTTAATGTAATTCTCCGGCAAAACCAGCGAGCCCCTCGAAAGACGCTTGCCGTCACGAGTGCGTAGATAAGCGCCTTCCGGCATATGAACAACAACCAGATCCATATCTCCCAGTTCATAAAGCGCATCCACCGCTTCCACAACAGCTGAGCCGTTCAGCGTCCCGTCAGCAGTTCTTACCTTTCGCCCGGTAGTCCGGCTAATCTCAATTTCATTCAAAATCAAATAATTGGTGTAACGCAGGGAAGCCGGAACTATCCGCTGGAACCGATCGCCTTCCTCGCTGACCACATCCACGCTGGTCTTAATGCCTGCCGCCTGAACCTGGCTCAGAAGCCTGGCCGCAGACGTACCATAGGTCTCATCCGGCTGATCCAGCTTATCAAGAAGAAGCAGGTAGCCAAGATGAAAAACCCGGCACGACAGAGTTGATATCGGCACATGCTCAATGCCAAAAACAGCATCGGCGCCACGGCAATGATAAAAAACACGGTCGCCGGAACTCTCTTCTGTCATCACATCAGTATACGAAGTCTCAATATCATCACTTGTGACGAGTGCGGAAAGATCAATATGAAACTGACGGCAAATTCGATCGATAAACTCCCGCCCGGCGTCATTGCCCGTCACTCCAATTCCAGTGAGCGGAAACGGCGCACCTATCCGCGCCAGGTCCACAAGCACGTTGAACGGCGCACCGCCTGTTCCCAATGTTTCCGCTTGAATATTGCCAAGCATACCACGACCGGGCAAATGGTCTACTATCTTGACATGATCCACAATCCAATTGCCGGCACATGCAATACCCGAGCGTTTCTTGATGTTGTTCGACATTCATCTCCCTGCCCAAGGGGCAACACGGAACTCGGAGCTCGGAACCCGGAAGAATGCAGAACATGGCTTTCTTGTTCCCAATCCTCCATATTCCTCACTCCCCGCTCCGCGTTCCGCATTCCTCACTTCGCACTCCGCAAGGGCACCCCCTAGGGGAGTCGAACCCCTCTTTCCAGGATGAGAACCTGATGTCCTAGCCGATAGACGAAGGGGGCGCAAGTAATTCAAGAGTCGAGGCGACAAAAAACAAGATACCGTTTCGCAAAGCTTCGTCATTAAAATTAAAGGAAGTGCTATGTAACGAAGGACTGTCTTCCCCCATCCCAAGAAAGAACATGGCCCCGGGATTCTTATCAATATAATAGGAAAAATCTTCAGAACCCATTACCGGCTCTGCAATATCTATCCATGATGATTTCCCGATATATTTTTCAGTGACGCTTTTGCCTGTAATAACAATCCGGCTATCGTTTACAGTTGGAATGTATGCCCGCCTGTATTCCAGATTATAGGAAGCGCCGGAATATTCACATTCATTTTTTACGACATGTTCAAATAATGAAGGAATCTTTTCTCCCGTTTCCTTCGATATGTATCTTGTCGACCCCTCTAAAACAACTTCATCAGGAATAACATTTGCGTTTTCACCACCCTGGATTTTGCAAATACTTATAACTAATGAATCTAAAGCTGTTATTTTCCTCGACGGAATTAAATACAAACTGTTTATTATTCTGCTCGCAGTTAAAATCGGATCAATAGATTCCTCCGGCTTGGAGCCATGACCACCCTTCCCGGTAATTACTAATTTATACATGTCGGCGGCAGCCAGTAAAGGACCCGGCTTTGAGCAAATAGCCCCCACGGGAAATCCGGGCCAGGAATGTAAGGCTAAAACCGCATCCGGCTCAGGTGTCTCAAGAACACCTTTCGCCACCAACTCTTTCCCGGCAGCAACAATCTCTTCGCCGGGCTGAAACACAAATCTGACTGACCCGTCGAAATCGTTCTTCATCTTTTCTAAAATAATTGCAGCACCTATAAGAATAGCAGTATGTCCGTCATGCCCACAAGCATGCATCACATTTTCCCTGGTAGATCGATAAGAATGATTACCTCGCTCCTGCAATGGCAGCGCGTCAATATCCGCCCGCAACGTAACGTTTTTTTTCGTGTTTTGCCCTGACAACATTGCAACCACATCAGTTTCTAAAAAAGGTGTCAGTATTTCAAGTTCAAGACCTTCAAGCTGTTTCCGGATAAATTTTGAAGTGTTAAATTCTTTTAATGACAATTCAGGATTTGCATGTAAATAATGTCTGATTTCCTTAATGTCCGGAAGAATGTTTTCTATTTCTTTTTCAATTAATGAAATGTTAAGTTTCATGTTATTTCCTATGTTATTTCCTGTATGACTGTCTACTCAGGTTGTTTAGACTATAGGCTGAAGGCTGTTAGGAAATCAAAGCTAACAGTCTATCACGTCGCCGCTCCGCGGCAAGTGACCACTTGGCGGCTCTGCCGCCGACGTGGCAGTCTAAATGCCTACAGCCTATCTACCTTTATAGTTACGTATGACTCAGCTTATTGCATCAAGCCCTGAGAAGCTTGCTCATCTCTGATGTACACTATATAGAGCTTACTCGAAAAGCCCCTGAGAGACAAAATCCTGAAAGAACTAAGAATTCTTAAGTTTAAAGACCTTTTCGAATCGGGTCTATATAATAGCGCAGCTGAAGTTTAATTCAACTATTTCGCGAAATTTTATTTTTTTCTCGTCAAAACAAAGAGGGCACTTGACGCCACTTTATACAAGATGATATGTTTACATTTTTGTTGCGCCATAGTAAAATGACAGCAGATTGAGAATCTAATAATGCGATGAAAACAATGTTTCACTTACCTGAAACATTAACCCTGTAAATTCGAGGTAAATACTCAGTGAACCACGTTATCCAGTGGAGAGTAACCACAGATGGCACAGATATTAACGAAAAAAATAATCGGTGAAATCAGTGTAATCTGTGGTTTTCTTCTCTTTTGGTTACAGCAAGGCGAGTCCGTGTGAATCCGTGGCCAAAAAGATTTTAATTTAACCAATACCGCGGCAAATTTCGCGGAGGATCCAAAAAACAAAGGAAACAACACATGAATGAAATCAAACTCGAAGCACTGGATCAGGAAACTTTTGTTAAAAATAAAGTGTCGGAAATTGCCTCTGCTGTTAAAGATGGAATAGCCATTAACGCTCTCTCCGGCGGCGTGGATTCATCCGTAGTCACGATGCTGGCACATCGCGCACTGAATAAGAAACTCAAGACTTATTTTATCAATAACGGCCTGATGCGGGCAGGAGAGCCCGAATATGTGGTTTCCGTGTTTCAGGAACGCGGTGTGCCCGTGAACCTGTTTGACGCACGAGACGAATTCTTTACCGCCTTGAAAGGAAAAACGGATCCGGAGGAAAAACGACAGGCTATCACAGACACTTTTTATAAAGAAGTCTTTGGACGCCTTGTCAGGGAAAATGGCGCCAAACATCTGCTCCAGGGCACGATTTACACGGATGTGGAAGAAACCATAGCTGGTATTAAAAGACAGCATAATATCCTGTCCCAGCTCGGGATCGATACTAATGAAGCCTATGGCTACACTGTTATCGAACCGCTTGTCCAGCTTCGAAAACCGGCTGTAAGAGCGATTGGAAAAGTTCTGGGGCTTCCGGAAGAAATTTATAATCGCCCTCCGTTTCCAGGACCCGCGTTGGCAACCCGTGTTATAGGAGAAGCAACACCAGAACGAATTGAGCTTGTACGGAAAGCTACAAAGATCGTTGAGCAGGAACTGGCCGGAACAGGCGCGTTTCAATATATGGCCATTCTTCACGAAGATAAGGTCACTGGAATGAGGAAAGGGGCAAGAGACTATGGCCTACAGATCGAGGTGCGATGCTGGGAAAGTCTGGACGCGGTCACCGCCTCTCCCACACAGTTATCATTTGACCTTTTGAATTCCCTCGCGGAACGTATAACCAATGAGGTGCACGGTGTGGTCAGCGTCACTTATAATATCACAAAAAAACCGCCCTCCACAATTGAAGTCGTTTAATCGTTAATATTCAGCACCAAAGGCACATAGGCACAAAGTGACAAAGGCCACGCTAATGCGTGGTAAACACAAAGCTTGCCCCGCAAGGCGGGGTGAAGAAATCTCAAGAAAAATGACCTTTTTATCAGCATGAAGCGTCTCAAAAACGATGGCATAGTTTACATGAAGAAGTTTAAAGTTATAAGTTAAAAGTTGTAAATGCTTGCCCGAAGAAGTCTGGTGGCTGCCGGGGCAGGGAAACTTTAGGCATTTTAGCCACTTTATGCCTATGCCTGCCCGCCGGAGCCACAAAGGGCGAAAGCTGGGTGCCTTTGTCACTTTGTGCCTGAGTAGTTACCATTTCCGTGACCTGGATTATTCAGTCTAGTACTGATTCTGACCCGTTATGGTAATTCCATCTTTTGACACAAGTTCGATATTCGAATATTTATAAATCGTCTTGTTATGCATTTTCATAATTGCCATTGGTTTGCCAAGAATATTTTCCGCATCTTCAAACTTCATACCCACGAAATTGTCTTTTGCTTTACTATCGTCCCAATCAGCCGTGAATTGAGAAACAGATTTGGTTCCGGTCTCCGATTCGTTTTTTTTCGACCAATCAACAGAAGGCTCCTGAACTATTGTATGTTTTTCGGGCGCTAATCCTCCAGAACTGGCGCCCTGAGGAATAGGTATGGGGAATTTCTTCATCTGACCGGCGAGCGACTTCGTTCCAAGAATGCCGCCAATCATAATGACAGCAATACAAAGACCAACACCGCCAAGCTGAACAAAAAGCGCCTTCTTCGCCTCATCCCAGTGATTAATCAAAAAAATAAAATTGGCTAATGGAAGAAAAAGAACGGCAAGACCCCACCACACTCTCTCTCTGAAGGCAGCTATCAAAAACATAATGCCGCCGATAAATGTAATCAGCCAACCCAATCCAAAGATAATCATAATCACAATTTGCATTTTAAGCACTCTTCCTTATACCATGATATGTGAATTGATAGTAACTGCGCAGGTAGGCACAAAGGCACATAGTGACAAAGGCACAAAGTGAAGAAATCTCAAGA
>CAZBGF010000035.1:0-9707 GCA_964491255.1 uncultured Verrucomicrobiota bacterium | reverse complement strand
TGAGCAATGTCGAAGGGGCGAAGGCTGGTGCCTTTATCACTTTGCGCCTGAGTAGTTATATGTTTTCTTAAGTTTCAATACCTTTTCGGATAAGCTCTAATTAGAATTGCCGGTAATTTTTTCTCCGCGTTCTCCATTAAGAGTTATGATGAATTCTAATTTACACTTGAGTAGCGATCTTTTTCGACTATATTAAACCTCATATGAAAGCAAAAGTATGGTTTAAACCTTTAGCGCATAAAGAACAGGCCGCAAACATGGCCCGGAAAAGATATCGCACGAGAGGCGGGAGAGCGCGATTATAGCGAAATACTGGCTTATGCTGAAAAACTCGGCGTCGGGACTCGAGAATATGAGCTAATCGAATAAGTCAGGTTAACCCTGAGCGAAGGCCTGATAACATGCCGAAGTCAAAGTCCAACGGGTGGATTGTTTATGCTTTGCGTGAATAACCCAGGTTAAAAAGGAACATGAATAATGAAAGTTAACATTCTTCAGACACGATGGTGTATTCTGTATGCCATTATTACAATGATCTTCGGGTTACACCCGGCATACGCGGGAAAATTAAAACGCGTAGCCAACGACCCCTATGTGGGCGCGATTGTCATTGACAACGCGAAAGGAAAAGTCATTTTCGAAAAAAACGCTGACAAAAAAAGTTATCCAGCCAGCACATTAAAGCTTATGGACCTTCTGATCATCCTGGAACAGGTAAAAGCAGGGGTTCTTCGACTGGACGATAAAGTGCCGGTCACAGCAGAAGCGTCAAGAATGGGCGGCACCCAGGTCTTTCTTAAGGAAAAGGAAGTGTTTACGATTGATGAATTACTTTATGCGTTGATGATTCAATCGGCCAATGACGCTGCTGTAGCTCTCGCGATCCATATTGCGGGAAGCAAAGACGCATTTGCTGAACTCATGAACCAACGCGCCAAAGAACTGGGTATGAAATCAACTGAATTTCATTCCGTCCATGGCCTTCCACCGGGGCCGGGTCAACAACCGGACATTACGACTGCCCGTGATATGGCCATCCTTGCCCGCGAAGTTCTGAAATTCCCTGAAATGTTGCGATATACCTCAACGCGTGAACGTGGTTTTCGAAATAACAAGTTCGTTATGCGCTCACACAATCCTCTTCTGAAATCGTTTAAAGGCTGTGATGGACTTAAAACCGGTTATTTTTCCGCCGCAGGTTTTTCGATCGTGGCCACGGCCAAACGCGGTGATATCCGGGTCATTGCGATTATTCTCGGCAGTAAAAACAAAAAAACACGCAACACAAAAGCGGCTGAATTGCTGGCTAAAGGATTTTTAGCCATACCTCGCGAAAAACAAGAAAAAAACGTAAATAGTCAGTGAACCACATGCGCTTTTCGGAAAAACAAGCTGAAGCTTGTACTCCAAACACTGAAAACTTCGTGGCTTCGTGCGAGAATAAAAAAAAGAAGAGGCATAGCAAACTATTAGAGGCGTATTCTCGGAGTATTCTGAATTCTGACTCCTGAATTCTGAATACCTGAACAGTTACAACATGAGTAAGATTTTAATACTTGGCTCTGGAATATCAGGATGCACTGCAGCGCTTGAATTAGCTCAGCAGGGTCATACGGTTGATCTGATCGAATCCGAAAACCGCGTAGGCGGAAAGGTTCTTTCATACTGCTGTAAGGCAACTGATGAATGCATGCGGTGTGGAGTCTGCATTGCGCACACGACTATAGCCAAAGCTCTGAAAGAGCCGCGAATCAACATAATTACCGGAGCATCAATTCTTAATGTGCGCCATTCTGAAAAAAAAATATTCATTGAAATCGCCCGGTTATATCCCTGCATATCTTATGATAAATGTATTGGCTGTGACGCATGCGTTGCGGCTTGTCCGTCAAAAAGCATCACGAAATACAACAAAGGCGGCTTGATTCAATACACCATAGATTATTCCAAATGTCTTCTAAATAATGGAAAAAAATGCAGTAAATGCGTCACAGCGTGTCCAACGTCAGCCATTTCCGGCAAAGGCAAAACAACCACCTTCAAGACCGTTGTTGATGCTGTGATGATTACGACCGGCCATCAAGCTTATGACGCTACTCAAAAGCCGCGGCTCGGATATGGACGGATTGATGGAGTTATGACCGGCGAAGAAGCTGAGGACATTTTATCAAGGCAATCCTTTCTAAAAAGCCCATCAGACGATATCGCCTTTGTCCAATGTGTGGGATCGAGGGATCCCGAGATCGGACGAAACTATTGCTCAAGTGTATGCTGTTCGTATGCCAGCGGTATGGCAAGAATATTAAAATATCGAAATCCGGACAGTTCCGTAACCATATATTTCATTGATCTGCAGAATTTTGATAAAACATTTTCGAATTTGCGCCGCTGTATGATAGCTGAAGGCGTTCAATTTAAAAGGAGTGTGCCGTTCTCGATCGAAAAAAGATGCAATGGCAGACTGAAACTTAAAATTGAAGGGGCTGACGGCAATAAAATTGCGGCAGAGCATGACATTGTTATTCTTTCTGTGGGCATGGGGCCGGCACCTGACGCGCCGCGCGTTGCAAATCTTTTCGGATTGGAACAGGACGAATTCGGCTTCTTGAAATCGAGTATTTCAAACGTTTTTGTTTCAGGAACTTGCGCCGAACCGCAGAGCATAAACAACTGCATGAGTTCCGCGAAATCCATGGCCTTTGAAATGATGAAAAGTTTTCATGTGTTCAGTACTAAAGCATCCCAATCATTACGAGCTGAATCATCCGGAATCGAGTGGCCGCGCCGAAGCCATCTGCAAAAATCTTCTACCGGAGTAAAAACAAAATCCATGCAGTTATGCCAACAGGTAATGGTTATTGGCGGTGGTGTCGCGGGCGCTCAAACGTCAAGAGAATTAAATGATCTCGGATACAAAACAATCGTTATTGAACGTTCAGACAAAATTGGAGGACAAACTGCTTTATGGAACGAAAACCCATTCGATTGCGTCAAACTGCTTAAAGGCATTAAGGTAATCAAGAAAGCACACGTTTCCAGACTGACAGGTCATGTGGGAAATTTTACAGCACGCATTGAAACAGCATCAGGATCAAAAAACATAAAGTGCGGAGCGATAGTGATTTGTTCGGGCATCAACACATCGGACATTGGCAAAGACCTGTATGAGGTTAACAAGGTGTTAAGCGTGGCAGACCTGAACGCAGCCATGCCGAAATTCTCCAACCAGGATCGCCCGCGGATCGTTGGAATCGTGCTGGACATGAACATTGAAGAAACCAAAGCAAGCACAGAAATGGCTCTCAAAAACGCGCTTTATCTCCAGGAAACGTATCAGTGTGAAGTGTACGTATTCTGTAGAGAGATGCGCGTTGCCGCAAAACATCTTGAAAATCTCTATGACCAGGCAAGAGAGAGTGGAATAAACATCATAAAGTATGAAGGCGATATTCATCTTGACTCCTCGGAAAATGAAGTCCTGATCTCCACGAGAGACCTGGACATGGCTGAAAATATTGTGGTTGCCTGCCATATTGCGGGAATCAGTCCGTACGGCCTGGGTTCGTTCGCGGACACGCAACTCATCGATATATTGGGAATAGGCAAAGACTCACTTGGCCAGATGCAGGATAATAATATTCATTTATTTGCTTCATTAACGAATCGCCCGGGTATTTTCGTTGTTGGCGCATGCCGCGGCCAGTATTATCTAGCGGAACTCATAAACGACGCTAAAGCCGCTGCCCTGGACGTGCATTCGTTATTGTCGCAAAAACATCTTAATATCGAGCTTTCCAACGCTATTGTGGATGCTGATAAATGCGCCTTATGTCTCACTTGCGTTCGGAGTTGCCCATACGGCGCCATGGTCGTGGATACTGAAAAAGGCGTTGCCATGTCTTTGCCTGAGGTTTGTCAAAAATGCGGAATTTGCGTGGGAGAATGTCCCGCAGGAGCAATTGAGCTTCCTGACACAACAGGCGTAAATAGTAACTTATAGGAGTCAGAATTCAGGAATCAGCCTGCCCGAAACGACTCGGGTTGGCCAGGGAATGAGGGAGCTGGCAAGAAGAAGTATCGGAGTGTCGGAGGAGTGCAACTGACTACTGAGCAGACCGGAAATGTGTCATGACCCGAAAAAAAACCATAATAGCGTTCTGTTGTGAAAATTCAGCGTATAAAGCCGCTGAGCCCATACTCGGGGCTTCTTTTATGAAATCTGTTGAAGTCGTAAAACTAACGTGTGCGGGTAAAGTGCAAGTCAACGAAATTCTCAAATGTTTTGAGAACGGGGCTGAAAACGTCTTAATTCTTGGATGCCCGATTGATAATTGCCAATACCTTAAGGGTAATATCAGAGCACAGAAACGCGTGAATGTTGCCAGGCAAGCTTTAAAAGACGCCGGAATAGATGAAAACAGATTGAAAATTGAATTTATTTCGTCATTAGACCGACATAAACTGGCCGAAATTATCAAAAAGATAGAAGCGGCCACTAACCTGAATTATTCGGGCGCGTCGAAAACCCGAACGCGCTGACGCGCTTCGGGGTGATTATGAATAAAAATGAAGTTTTTATGAATAGATCAGGCTAAGACACGAAAACACTAATTATCCATTCATAATTTTGGTGTTTTTGCGCCTTCGCGGTAAACGGTTACAGGAGATAAAAAAACATGATCATTGCAGAACGCAAACCTTTCAACGAAATTTACGATATGGTCAGGGGATATGAAAAAATCCTGATCCTCGGGTGCGGTAGTTGTGTCACGGTATGCATGGCAGGCGGGGAAAAGGAAGTTGGTATACTGGCATCTACCATGAGATTAAAAAATCGTCAAGAAGGCATCAAAACCAAAATACGCGAAGCAACAATTGAAAGACAATGCGACAGGGAATTTTTCGACAGTGTTGCCGATGATATTGCGTGGGCTGACGCAGTTCTCTCAATGGCGTGCGGCGTTGGAGTTCAGTTTTGCGGCGAAGTTTTTCAAGATAAGATTGTTCTACCCGCTTTAAACACGCGATTCTACGGGGCAACGGAAGAACAGGGAGTATGGTCAGAACGTTGCGCCGGCTGTGGTAATTGCGTTTTACATCAATTCGGCGGCATTTGTCCAATAGCAAGATGTTCAAAAAGCCTGTTGAATGGCCCATGCGGCGGATCACAGGATGGTATGTGCGAAGTTGACCCCGAGAATATTCAATGCGGCTGGCAGCTTATCTACGACAGGTTGAAACTTCTTGGTATGATGAACAATCTTGAAAAAAACCAGCCGTTAAATGACTGGAGCACGGGACGCAATGGCGGTCCGGGTAAAGTTGTCAGGAAAGACGAGACATTATGAGCAATCTATTATCAGGCAGTCATCTTGAAAATGTACTTGCGAATGGAACATTCGCGGTGACCGGAGAGCTGGGACCGCCTAAAAGCGCGGATGTTGATTTGATTAAAAAAAAGGCCGGTTATTTGAAAGGCTATGTTGACGCCGTCAACATCACGGATAACCAGACTGCGATAGTTCGAATGTCTTCGATTGCCGCTGGTGTTTTGGCGCTCAACGAAGGAATAGAGCCGGTTATCCAGATCACGTGCCGCGACAGGAATAGGATAGCGATTCAAAGCGATGTTCTGGGCGCCTATGCACTTGGTTTGCGAAACATTTTATGCCTTACCGGCGACCACCAGGTTTTCGGCAACCATCCAACCAGCAAAAACGTTTTTGACATGGACTCCATCCAGTTAATTCAGATGCTCAAAAATATGAGGGACGAACAGAAATTCGCGTGCGGCGATGAAATTCGGAACAGCAAAAAAGCACCCATTGTTGAGCCGAAGATATTCATTGGCGGCGCAGCGAATCCATTTGCTGATCCATTTGAATTCAGGGTTATACGATTAGCCAAAAAAACTGCTGCCGGTGTGAATTTCATTCAAACACAATGCATCTATGATTTCGAACGGTTTGAGGCATGGATGCGGCAGGTACGTAACAGAGGCCTTCACGAAAAGGTTAAAATTCTCGCTGGAGTCACGCCGTTAAAATCTCCACGCATGGCAAATTACATGCGGGAAAACGTAGCAGGTCTGAGTGTGCCGGATTATTACATTGACAGACTATCCAAAGCTCAGGACGCGGCTGAAGAAGGGATAAAAATCTGCGTTGAGCAGATTCATAAACTGCGTGACATCAAGGGAGTGGCAGGAGTCCATATTATGGCGATCGAATGGGAAAAGAGAGTCCCTGGAATAGTTGAACGTGCGGGATTGCTGCCAAGACCGAAAGCGTGAAGCGTTATTCGTGAAGCGCGAGACGGAACACGGAACAAGGAATAAAACACTCCAAATTTCGAGTCCGAAATACGAGATACGCTTCATGATCATGAACGATTACGCGAAGTGTTGGACCGAACAAAAAAAAGCGACACGTGAGATAAAAAAATGAAAAAAGTAATGATTAGCAAAACAGATTCCAACTTCAAGTATGAAATCGCAAGTCAACCAGGTGGTGAAAACATTAAGAAATGCTTTTCATGCGGCACTTGCACGGGCGGCTGTCCTGTTTTCCGGGTCGAGGATGGATATAATCCGCGCAAAATCATCCGAATGATTTTACTTGGTATGCGCAAGGAAGTGCTCTCATCCAAGATGATCTGGCTATGCGCCCGCTGTTACGCTTGCACCGCAAACTGTCCTCAGGGAGTCAGTTTCGCTGACATCATAGTGGTCTTAAGAGACCTGGCCATTAAAGAGGGGCATGCCCCGCCGGATTTGCCGGAAAAAATCGAGCAAATCACTGATGCAGCTAATGAATTAAGAAAAGACTGTATCAACATTTTAACCGGAGCATCCGAAATATCAAAAAAAGATATCATTGATAAGACGAAGAAGACAGTGGAGAATCTGTAATCAGAGGTCAAAATGGCTAAGAAAACAAAACAGCGTAAGCCATCTTCTAAAAAAATCGGGGCCGTAATGGTTGTTGGCGGCGGCATTGGCGGCATTCAGGCATCGCTTGATATGGCCGACAGCGGGTATAAAGTATACCTTGTGGAAGACTCACCATCCATCGGCGGCACAATGTCACAACTCGACAAAACGTTTCCAACAAATGACTGCTCCATGTGTATATTGTCGCCAAAACTGGTGGAGTGCGGGCGGCATTTGAATATCGAAGTCATTACATTAGCTCAATTACAGAAGCTCGAAGGCACGGCAGGCAACTTCAAGGCTACTGTTTTACGTCGAGCCCGATATGTTGATCCGAATAAATGCACAGGCTGTGGTTTATGTCTGGAGACTTGTCCAACACGATTTGTCCCTGAATTCAATACAATTCCAGCGCGTGTTCCCATAAAGGGCAAAGACCGTGAGCTGGCGGAAAAATTCATTCAACAGTATGGCAAATCTGAAACATCTCTCATACGGGTCATGCAGGCGGTAAATGAAAATCTGCATTATATACCAAAGAGTATTGTTTATTATCTCTCTGATCAATTTTCCGTTCCGGCAAGCGTGCTGTACCGAATCGGCACGTTTTACACATCATTCTCTTTCACACCACGCGGCAAACATATTGTCAGCGTCTGTACAGGCACCGCATGCCATATAAAAGGAGCGCCGAAATTGACAGATGAATTAAGGCGCGAGCTTAATATCGACCTGTGCGGCACAACAGAAGATAAACTTTTCACTCTTGAAACAGTGCGCTGTCTGGGATGCTGCAGCCTGGCGCCTGTCATCAAGATCGGGGAAACCGTTTACGGGAATGTAAAAACATCAGATATACCAAAGATTCTAAAGGACTATCGCAAGTGAAAACTCCAACTCACAAACCGACTTCGATTCAGGATTTAAAGATGCTCCGGCAAAAGGGCTTACGGTATTTATATCCGCGTGACCGGATAAGAGTCAATATTGGCATGGGAACATGCGGGCTTGCATGCGGGTCGCAAGTAATTGCAGACATTTTCAAAAAAGAGATCGCAGAAGAATCGGTGCTTGTTGAACCGGTAGGCTGTTTGGGTATCTGCAAAAAGGAACCACTTGTCGAGGTATGCTGTCCGGGACAGCCAAGAATTGTTTATGGCCCTGTAACTGAAAAAAATGCCGAAACGATTCTTGCAGGAATCAGGGAAAGAAAGCCCTCAGAACAAGGCGCTCTTTTCAAGATCAGCATGGATGAAGATTTAATCGGGAAAAAAACGCGGTATTTCGGGTGCGCCGCTGATTTCGCGGGAATTCCCGAGCGTTGTGATTTTCCCTTTTTCGCGAAACAATTTAAAATTGCTCTTCGTAATTGCGGGGTTATCAATCCATCCCGTATTGAGGAATATATCGGGCGCGGCGGTTACGCGGCGTTGATGAAAGTCATGCAGGCTGGAAACCCGGGTAAAATCATTGAACAGGTAACAAAATCGTGTCTGCGCGGGCGAGGTGGTGGAGGCTTCATGACCGGCAGGAAATGGGAATCCACAAGAAAAGCACATGGGAACAAGAAGTATGTTATCTGCAACGCTGACGAAGGGGATCCAGGAGCTTATATGGACAGAACTATCATGGAAGGCGATCCTCATTCTGTTGTGGAGGGAATGATTATCGGAGCCTATGCAATAGGAGCGTCTGAAGGCTATGTATACATCCGCACTGAGTATCCTCTTGCGATTTCAGTCCTTGAACGCGCTATTGACGATGCGAAAGCTCATGGTTTGCTTGGCATGAATATTCTCGGTTCCGGGTTTGATTTCGATATAAAGATTGCACGTGGAAGCGGAGCTTTCGTCTGTGGCGAATCGAGCGCGTTGATCGCCTCTATTGAGGGAAAAGCCGGAGAACCGCGCTCCAAACATATTCATATGGCTGAAAGCGGACTGTTCGGAAAACCGACTGCTCTTAACAACGTGGAAACGTGGTCAAACATTCCAGTCATCATTATGCGCGGCTCAAAATGGTTTACGAGCATAGGGACGGAACACAGCAAGGGCACGAAAGTATTTTCATTAACGGGAAACGTTCAAATAACAGGTCTTGTGGAAATCCCGATGGGCACATCACTGCGTGAAATCGTAAACGATATTGGCGGCGGCCCGCCTGAAGGAAAAAAACTGAAGGCCGTACAAACAGGCGGCCCCAGCGGTGGTTGTATTCCGGAAAATCTCATGGACCTTCCAATTGATTTCGACTCTCTGTCTGAAGTCGGTTCCATGATGGGTTCCGGTGGTATGATTGTGATGGATAACAGCACTTGCATGGTCGATTTAGCAAGATACTTTATCGAATTCCTTGAAGAAGAGTCGTGCGGCAAGTGCACCTCGTGCAGAGAAGGCTTAAAACATATTCACATCATACTTCGCCGGATTTGCGACGGCAAAGCACAAGACAATGATATAGAACTTCTTGAGGATATGTGTGAAGTTGTAAAACAAGCTTCTTTATGCGGCCTTGGCACGTCAGCGCCTAATCCTGTACTTTCCACCCTGAAATACTTCAGGGACGAATATGAAGAACACATCAAAAACCACAAATGCCCGGCGAAAGTATGCCGAAACCTCATTAAGTATAATATTATCGGCGAAAACTGCGTCGGATGCAGGGTCTGTGCCAAACAATGCCCGGTAAATGCAATTTCCGGAAAACCTAAGGAACCCCATGTGATAGATCAGCAATTATGCGTGCAATGCGGACTGTGTCTTGACGCATGTAAATT
>CAZBGF010000034.1:0-9912 GCA_964491255.1 uncultured Verrucomicrobiota bacterium | reverse complement strand
GATATTATCCCTGAAACTTTGTGCCTGTGTGCCTTTGTCACTTTGTGCCTGAGTAAACATCTCTTTTGTTTTTTTGCATTCTTAAGTTTCAAAAAGCTTTTCGGATAAGCTCTAGTTAAGAACTCTTCTTTTTCGCGCGAATCGTTGCCTGCGCAGCCGATAACCGGGCAATGGGAACACGGAATGGACTGCAGCTTACATAATTGAGTCCTGTCTTGTAACAGAACTCAACAGAGTCGGGGTCTCCGCCCTGTTCACCGCAGATGCCGATCTTCAGGTCTTTCCGGGTTTTGCGTCCTCTCTGAACAGCCATTTCAACGAGTTGTCCGATTCCTTCCTGGTCAATGGTTTGGAATGGATCGGCAGCCAGGATTTTTTTCTCAAGATAGTCATTCATGAATCCGCCAATGTCATCACGACTGAATCCGAATCCCATCTGTGTCAAATCGTTCGTGCCGAACGAGAAAAATTCAGCTTCCTCAGCCATCTTGTCGGCTGTCAGGCACGCGCGCGGAATTTCGATCATCGTTCCTATGAGATGCGGGATTTTCTTAACATTCTTTTTACGACAGACCTCATCATATACTTTCATGCAGATGACCTTTTGATCTGTAAGTTCCCGCACATCACAGGTGACTGGAATCATAATCTCGGGCTTGCATTTCTTTCCGCTCTTATTCAGTTCCGCGGCCGCTTCGTAAATGGCTCGAACCTGCATCTCCGTGACCTCCGGATATGTCACGCCCAAACGCACGCCGCGATGGCCCATCATGGGATTTGATTCATGAAGCTGTGCGCCGCGGCTCCTGATTTCCTCAACAGTAATGCCCAGGCTTTTTGCCAGCTCCTTTTGCTTGCCAGGGCTCTGCGGTACAAATTCATGAAGCGGCGGGTCTAATAGTCGGATTGTAACCGGTAATCCATCCATGACTTTTAAAGTGGATTTGATCGATGCCTTTACGAATTTGAACAATTTCGACAGCGCCTTGCGGCGTTCGCCGACTGTCTTGCTAAGAATCATTTTTCGCAGTAGAAAGAGGGGTTCTTCACTGCCCTTGCCGTAAAACATGTGCTCTGTCCGGAAAAGGCCAATGCCTGCAGCTCCGAAATCAAGCGCGTTCTTAGCGTCTTCCGGTGTATCTGCGTTTGCGCGAACACCCAGTTTTCGGTGTTTATCCACGATTTTCATGAACTTCTGGAATCTCGGATTTTCGGCGGCATCTATCATGGGCATTTGACCGGCATACACAGTGCCCTTGGTTCCATTCAATGTGATAACATCACCTTCTTTGAAGGTTCGACGGCCAATGATCATCTTTTTAGCGGCCGCATTTACGGTAATGGCGCTGGCGCCAACTACACAGCATTTTCCCCAGCCGCGCGCAACCAGAGCCGCATGACTGGTCATTCCGCCGCGCGCGGTCAGAATGGCTTCGGCAGCCTGCATTCCTTCCACGTCTTCAGGATTAGTTTCCTCGCGAACCAGAATGACTTTTTTTCCTGCTTTCGCCCATTTTACGGCGGCATCGGATGTAAATACGATTTGACCATTTGCGCCGCCGGGTCCGGCAGGCAATCCTTTAGCCAGTACCTTGGCGGATTTTTCCGGTTTCGGGTCAATGATTGGATGAAGTAATTCATCGAGCTGCTCCGGTTTCACACGAAGGACAGCTTCAGATGTGGTGATCAGTTTCTCGTCCAACATATCCATGGCCATATTCAACGCGGCAGTGCCGGTGCGTTTGCCGACTCTGCACTGCAGCATATAGAGCTTGCTTTCCTGAATTGTGAATTCGATGTCCTGCATATCATGATAATGTTTTTCCAGCTTCTTCTGATCGAAATCTAATTGCTGATACACCTCAGGCATCTTTTTTTCCAGAGAATTTAAATGCGCGTTTTGTTCGGTTTTGGTGGATTCATTCAACGGGTTGGGAGTTCGAGTGCCGGCTACCACGTCCTCACCCTGAGCATTGATCAGCCATTCGCCATAGAATTTATGTTCACCTGTAGCCGGGTTCCGGCTGAATGCCACGCCGGTAGCAGAATGGTTTCCCATATTCCCAAACACCATGGCCTGGACATTGGTTGCTGTTCCCCAGTTGTCAGGAATGTTTTCAATGCGCCGATATGCAATAGCCCGCTTGCCATTCCAGCTCTTAAATACAGCGCTGATGCCGCCCCATAATTGCTTCGTGGGATCATCCGGGAAGGGTTTGCCAAGAACGACTTTCACTCGTGCCTTAAACGCGTCACACAGTTTTTTCAGGTCTTCTGTGGTCAGATCGGTATCCTTTTCATAGCCTTTTGCCTTTTTGACTTTGGACATCAGGGCATCCAACTGCGCCCGAATCGCTTTTCCTTCAGCTGGTTCAATGCCTTCGGCTTTTTCCATGACAACATCAGAATACATCATGATGAGGCGGCGATACGAGTCGTAGACAAATCTTGCGTTATTCGTTTTTTTGATCAGGCCGGGTATAGTCATTGGGCACAGTCCGATATTCAGGACTGTTTCCATCATGCCAGGCATAGATTGGCGTGCGCCGGACCGGGAAGACACTAACAAGGGGTTGTTTCGGTCTCCAAATTTCATACCCATTTGCTTTTCCGTTTTTGCCAGGGCTGTTTCCACTTCCTTTTTCAGACTGGTCGGAAACTTCATGTTATTTTGAAAAAAGTCATTACAGCAGTCCGCTGAAATAGTGAATCCCGCGGGAACAGGTATATCCAAACGGCACATTTCAGCCAGGTTCGCTCCCTTGCCGCCAAGCAGATTTTTCATTTCAGCTTTACCCTCGGTATAGTTCTTGCCTGCCCCGAAAAGATACACATATTTCTTTGCCTTGCCTCGCTTCATTGTTTTTATTGATGTCATTGATTGTCTCCTCTATTGCGTTTATTGATCAGAATTAGTTGAATGCTTAGGAATTTCAAAACGCGGCAACAGAGTGCCGCGGCTACAGTTTGCACGAGCATGTAGCCACCCCACTCAGTTGGGGCGTCGTTGAAGTTGCCGCTCCTGCGGCCTAATTTAAGAACGAAAGAATACAGGTTATCAGGTGATCTCATTATGTCAATATTCAAAAAAAAGCTGGAAACAGATATCCGTTTCCAGCGTAACTCAAAGTAGGCACAAAGTTCATGAAACTATTTATTACTTTTTAGTCAAACTGCTGATCATTCGCTCTGTTTCTCTGCTCGACTCATAGAGTTCATTGAAGTCACTTTTCTTCAAGTATCGCAGATTCAAAGTTAGAGTTCTGCGAAATGAACAAGCCAATTCAGCTGTTTCGCAGAAGACTTATTCAAAGTAGCAAAGGAGAAATCTAAAGAGAATGAATTGCTTAACTTCTTATTCCTACGACTTTGTGCCTATGTGCCTTTGTCACTTTGTGCCTGAGTAGTTACTGTATTTTTTTAAATTTTCGCGAAAACTTAATACCGCAAAACATTACCGGTCAAAAATACACTCGCGCGGTTGGAAACACTTTCAACAGCGTCTAAAACGTTTGTTGAATCAAGCCACATTGTGTTTCCGGAACACATCACTACATTGCCCCCTTCGTTGTTATGATTCCCTCCCCATGTGTCCATTACGTCGTTATCACTGGCGTTCTCTACATCAGTTGTGCCGTTTGCATCGCAAAAAAGAGCTTTGTTGCCATCAGATGCTGTACGGTTGTCAAAATAGTTATAGCATGAATTCGAGACTGATGATTCTTCCGTAATATTTGTTAACGCGGTTGCCGATTGAATATCGGGGTACTTTCCAGCGGCTGATGGACATATCAGCATGTCAGGGTTAAGACCCTGGTCATTCCTTAAGTATCCAGATATGCCAAATAAATTTCCATGCGGGAATGAAGGCCGGAATGGGTCTCGAGGATCAAGACCCCACGCGGAAACAGACGTAAAAAGCCCTTTTAAGTTAGTGGCGCATCGCACGCGCAGAGCTCTTTCACGAGCCGTCCCCAAGTTGGGGATGATTATCGCGGCCAAAAGAGCTATAATAGCGATTACCACCAACAGCTCGACAAGTGTGAATCCATGCTTTATGATATGACGACATCGTTTAATCATGATAATCTCCTGTTTTTAGGTTGATTAGATTTCTGAAAAATGTCTGAATTGACTGTAACCATGCTATCCCGCTAATGCGGGACAAAATTTGTCATTTCTTTATAATATATTATAATACATATGATATCTGGTCAATAAGAAATTTTGATTAACTATTCTGACGCCACAAAGACACCAAGATACAAAGCTTGCCCCGCAAGGCGGGGTTCACTGATTATAATAATAGTAACTGTTCAGGTAGGCACAAAGGCACAAAGTGACGAAATCTCAAAAGAAATGAGCTTTTTATTAGCATGAAGCGTCTCAAAAACGATGGCATGGTTTACATGAAGAAGTTTAAAGTTTAAAGTTATAAGTTAAAAGTTGTAAATGCTTGCCCGAAGAAGTCTGGTGGCTGCCGGGCCAGGGAAACTTTAGGCGCTTTGTGCCTGAGTAGTTACTAATAATAAACAGCAATCTGTGTAATCAGTGAAATCTGTGGTTAAATTCTTTTCTTTGCGCCTTTGTGCGAGAATATTTTTTTGTTGCGGCTATGCTGTTCCAGGTGATCCGCGGGCAAAATATCTTTTCGAGTAAGCTATCATCAGTGAAAATTAGTGGTTATGAAAACATCGGATTTTTATTACAAACTGCCTTCGGAGTTCATCGCCCAGCAACCCTTGCCTGAAAGAACGCAGTCCAGAATGATGGTCGTCAGCAGGGAAACGGGAAGTGTCGAACATCGCCGGGTTTTTGATCTTCCCGAATTGGTTCGGCCTGGAGACCTGATCGTGGTGAATGATACCCGCGTATTTCCCGCGCGGATATGGGGCTGTAAAGAGGATACCGGAGGAAAAGTTGAAATTCTCTTGATCGAAGAAACAGGTGACAACATATGGGATGCGCTCGTGCGGGCATCGCGTCCCGCACGCATTGGGGCATGGCTTTCTCTGGCCTCTGGCCGAATCCGCGCGGAAGTCATTTCCAGTCAAGGGGATGGGCGGGTTACTCTTCAATTGTTTCATGAGCATCCTGTTATGGATATTCTTGAGGAAGAAGGAATGACTCCTTTGCCGCCATATATCAAGCGGCCTCGTCACGCATGCAAAGAGGACAGCTCTGGACAGAAGAGTTTTGATAAGAACCGGTATCAAACGGTATATGCCCGCACAGCGGGCGCGATTGCCGCGCCTACCGCCGGTTTGCATTTGACCGTTGAATTGATGAACCAGTTGAAAAAGCAAGGCGCGCGAATCACTGCGATCACTCTGCATGTCGGTCCGGGTACGTTCAGGCCGGTTAAAACGGAAAATGTGGAACAGCATCGCATGGAACCGGAAAAATACAGCGTTTCTTCTGAAACTGCCGGAATGATTCGTGAAACTCTGAGCCGAAAAGGACGCATTATTGCTGTTGGTTCCACCGTGGTCCGCACGCTGGAGACGGTCGTTTCTGAATATGGGTCTGTTGTTCCTGCTCAGGGACGCACTGCAATGTTTATTGTTCCGCCGTACAAGTTTCAGGTTGTCAATATAATGTTGACGAATTTTCATTTGCCGGAATCGACTTTATTGATGATGGTAAGCGCCTTTGCCGGTTCTGATCTGTGGCGGAGAGCGTATCAAGCGGCTATTGAGAAGCGGTACCGTTTCTATAGTTACGGCGACTGTATGCTGATTATATGATAGGCAGAAGTAATTAAAGCCACGGATAAACGCAGATTATAAGGATTTTAAGAATAAGATTTATCTTAATTTATCTGAGTGTATCTGCGAAAATCTGCGTCTTAATAACTTGATGATTTCAAAATCCGCGAGGTTTCTCTGGCTATCAGGAGTTCTTCATTTGTTGGAATGACCAGAACAGCTGGATGCGTTCCCTCTTTTGAGATAATCAGATCATTTGCTTTGTTTCGTTCAGGATCGAGGCAAATTCCCAAAAAAGTTAATTTATCGCAAACCAGAGCGCGTACCTTTGGTGCATTTTCACCAATACCTGCCGTGAAAATGAGCGCGTCAAAACCATTTAATACAGCGGCATAAGCGCCAATGTATTTGATCAACCGGTGAACAAATACATCAAGAGCCAGCTTGGCCGGGTCTTGACCCTGGTCAACAGCTTCAAGAATATCACGCATATCATTACTTCCAATGTTGGCCAGACCTATCAACCCGCTGTTTTTGTTTAACATTTTATCCACTTCATCAACGCTGTATCCCATTCGACACAGAAAGATGACAATGGCTGGATCAATATCACCGCATCGTGTGCCCATAACCAGGCCTTCCAGCGGGGTTAATCCCATGCTCGTATCCGCCACATTGCCCTTGTCTACCGCCGTAATACTGCATCCGTTGCCAAGATGAGCGGTAATGAGTTTAAGCTCATCTACGGGTTTTCCTATTACGCCTGCTCCCGTGTCTGTCACGTAATGGTGGGATGTCCCGTGAAATCCATACCTTCGAATTTTATTTTTAACCGCAATATCATGAGGTATAGCATAGGTGTATGCGGACGGCTGCATGGTCTGGTGAAAAGCAGTGTCGAAAACAGCCACCATGGGGATATGCGGGAAAATATGTTTACAGGCTGTTATGCCTTCGTAGTTTGGAGGATTATGAAGCGGCGCCAATGGATAACAATCATGTATAACCTGCATAATATCATCCGATATTTTCACAGAATTTGTGATTGAGGATCCGCCATGAACTACCCTGTGACCAATGCCTTTGATCTCGGATGTGTTCTTTATAACTCCTGTATCTTTATCCACGAGAGCGTCACAAGCCTGTGAAATGGCCGCTTTATACGATTCAGCAGATATAGACTGCTTGATCTTCTGCCCCTTGTGATTGGAATAGGTTAATGTCGTATTCGGAGTGTTGATTCGGTCAATAAGACCTTTTGCCAGTAAATGCTCTCCACCCGTTTCGTAAAGTGTAAACTTTACTGACGAACTTCCTGTGTTTATAACTAGAATTTTCATTATATTTTCTCCTGCTGACAGCTGATAGTTGCATTACTCAAGTTCAGGTTTACACAATTCGTAAAATTTACATCTTTTGCAGGTGTTCAGCGTTGCAACCATCTCCCAATCCTCCATTGGCAAAGGTGCGTTTTGCTGAATATCCCCGCCTGCCAGGTATTCGGCCATGTCGCTGACGCTTTCATGGATTAATTGTGTGATGCGTTCAAACTCGTTTTGCGTCAGCTTCGTGCTTTGAACTTCGCCAGACTTTAGATATTCCAGGTGAACATGAATGTCGCCAACCGGAACCTTATGTTTCACATGGGCCCACAAGCCGTATAATGCCATCTGGTCATTATGGGTTTGTTTTGATTTGCCTGATTTCCAATCGTGAATATGCATCTGGCCATGCTTCCGGTACGCATAATCTGGAATCGCGTAAATTTTAAATCCTTCCAATGGAAATGATTCCGGATCGCGGCCGGAGTCAACCGTTGTGATTTCAACTTCTTCATCTTTCCTGACCTCTTTGATTCTTGGTAAAACCTTTTGGATAAAATTAGAAATACACAGCTTAATCCGTTCAATCATTTGAGTTGTCATGTCCAGTTCGGTCTGTTTACTGTATTCCGGATAATAATGCTCCTGTAGACAGCAGAATTTTTTCGGGTTAGACTCCCATTTCTTGTTTCTGGATTCCTGCCAGCATTGGTTCAGGAATGGTCTTACGGCCGCGGTATATGCCTGGTCAACGGTTACATCCTTGCCTTCCTGTTTCTGGCAAAGCGCCCACATGACAGCTTTTTCTACGGCGTTACCTTGCAAAGTAAACCGGTTTTCCATTTTGTTCAACCGGTACGCCGTACGCTGAAGTTCCGTTGCGTGTTCCTTCCATCCATTCCACATTGCATACTTGGCCCAATACCGTCTTCGATGGCATTCAGCAAAATCTTCTGCCGCCGATATAGACCATGAAAACGTATTTATCAATTCTGTCATCAGAAACCTGCTTTCCTTCAGTTAGTTTCAGCTTACGCGTGTGCTACAAATTGGAACAGACGACAAAGATTTTCAGGTCCCTGTCACTTTCATTTATAAGTCCGTGCCTGCTGCCCGATTTGGTGAGAATAACGTCACCCGGGACAACCTTTTCTCTCTCATCATCCACGACCATGATTCCTTCACCGGAAACAATGTAGTAGATTTCTTCGTCTCCGGCATGCTCGTGGATGCCAATAGATGACTGAGGGTGAAGAACAAGTTCCCTGACATAGGCCAAATTGCTTTCAAACTCTTTTTCCAGCAATGTCCGTACCGAAAACTTGCCTGTCCCTCCGTGACATTTGTCTCCTGCCTCTTTTTTGATATTTGCGAGTCCCCTCAAGATCATGGTTTCTTATTCTCCTTTCGAGTTACAGTTTAGAGTTCTGCGAAATAGCTGATGAGGATGCGCTCATAGAGCGCACGCTACAGTGTAACATGTTAGCGCCTGGGTGGTTGCAAATCTTTCGATGTTGTAGCGTCGGCTCTATGAGCCGATTTCAGCTATTTCGCAGAATTTTAGTTACAGCGCCTTTATAGAACGCAAAATTATGCCTCGTCATCAAAATGTCTGGGTCGGGAAACGAAGAGTACCCACGAATTACACGAATTTACACGGATAATGGTCGCGGCGATTCGTGCAATTCGTGTGATCCGCCTGCCAAGCCGTAGCCTCTGGCGAAGGCGGGTGGGTAAAAACGGCTTCCGGCAGTTGCCGGACAGATTACACGGAAGACCCAAAATTTATTTTTGTTTTATCGTGTTTTTCAAGACACGAAAAAGGATATACTATATTAAATATTGAAAGCAAGTAAATTTGCCTTATACGTAAATATTCGTTAGAAAAAGCGTTAATATCCAGCAAAAGAATCTTCTCCTCGACACGCAATATATGTTAGATAATGAAACATTGTCTTGACGTAAATTCAAACACATGCTAAATTGTCTATAAAAAAGGGAGAATATAATCATGGATGGATTTTATAAAAATATAGGTGTAAAGATTAAAAAGATAAGAGAAAAAATAGACTTATCTCAAGAAGCATTGGCAAAAAAGTTGGGAATAAGTAGAGTCGCTATTTCACAAATAGAATCCGGGGGTAGAAAAGTCAGCGCGGAAGAGCTGGTTAAGTTTGCTGAAACATTTAATATTTCTACGGATGTTCTGTTAGATGTTAAAAAAGATATTGAGATTATATTTGAAAAACCCATCAAAAAATCAGAAAAAAAACAGGAAGTCAGGATCAATGTTCCACAACGGAATCTGCAAAAATTCAAGGAGATATTAATTTATATTCTTGAGAAAGTTGGGTCTAAACCGAATGTAGGAGAGACGGTTCTGTATAAACTTCTTTATTTCATGGATTTTAATTTTTATGAAAAGTATGAAGAGCAATTAATAGGAGCAACCTATATAAAAAACCATCATGGACCAACACCTAAAGAATTCATAAAGGTCGTAAAGGAAATGGAGGGTAAAGAATTAATAAAGGTGAAGAATAACTATTTTCAATATCCGCAGACTAAATATTTACCTTTAAGAAAATCCGATCTTACTCAATTCAAAGCACACGAAAAAGAAATTATTGATGATGTTTTAAATACTTTGTCAAATATGAATGCTTCTGAAATCAGCGAGTACTCCCATAACGATGTTCCCTGGCAAACTACCGAGGATGGAGAAGTTATTGAATATGAAGCCGTCTTTTATCGAACTTTGCCTTATTCAGTAAGGAATTATAGTGAAGAAAATATTTAATGAAATACGGAGACTCACTGAATTTGAAAAAGATTTCAAGAAGCTGGCGAAAAGGTTTAAAACTCTCGATGATGATATTGAA